>JAFWZP010000032.1 GCA_017522255.1 Bacteroidales bacterium
CGTGCCAATTCTTTTAAACTTACACCTTCAAAATAGTGTAACTTAACGATGTCTATTTTCTCATCGTACTTGAAATTTTCTCTTCGTTTTCTTTTACTTTCTTTATTCATTTTGTTGACTTTTGTGTCAACTTTTTTCAGCACAAGACACTACACCGACATCAACAGTTGCGAACGATTTTGCAAAAATACGGACTCGAAAATACGCAGTGTCTACTTTTGTCCATTTTTTTAGAAAAAGGACAAAAGACAAAGGACAAAGGACAATAGACAATTTCTACTTTCGACTTTTTTTTCGAAGACTACGAGACAACAAGTCAACGAGACAACGAGTGATGGCTTCGACGGACTTGTAGTCTCGTGGACCAGTGGCCTTGCGAAGCGACAGCGAAGCCTCAAAAAACACAATTTCGCCGTTGTTAGCCCGACCTCACCCCTGTATACCCCCTTATAGGGGTATACTTAGGGGTGGTTGGGTCGTTGGGCTTACAACGTCGCCGCTCTCTTTGGTGCTTCGCTAACGTTTCGCAGACTACGAGACCACAAGACTTAAAGAGCCCCCAACCCCCTAAAGGGGGCTTAATCTTCCCTCCTTTAGGAGGGATAAGAGGGAGGCTTGTCTCGTTGACTAGTTGTCTTGTAGTCTGGCGTAGCCATAGTCCGTAGTCTGGCGAAGCCACAGCGAAGCTCGCAGCTGAAGTTGAATATAGTTTTTTGTGGCAAATTAGTAAATTGAGATGAAATTTTGAGCTTTTTATGTGTCAAAAGTGCTAAAAATGATGTATGTAAAAGGTTGATATAATATTATTTATTGTTTTTTTGTAAAAAAAAGGAGACTATGTCGACAAATATTTGTACCTTTGCAAAATATTTTTGAACATAAATTTGAGATATATTTTTGCTATGGCTAAAATCATAAAGATAAAAAAAGGACTTAATATCAATCTGAAAGGCGCTGCTGACAAAATCGTTGTCAATGGTTTGAATATTTCGGAATATGCAGTAAAACCAACTGATTATATAGGTGTACGCCCCAAAATGTTGGTAGCAGAAGGTGATGCGGTAAAAGCCGGTACTCCATTGTTTTTCAATAAAAACAACGAGAGCGTTATTTTTACTGCTCCTGTTAGTGGAACAGTGAAAGCTATTCGCAGAGGCGAAAAACGTGTGATACAAGAAGTGGTAATCGAAACATCGGGTGAAAAACAATACGAACTGTTTGAAGCCGGCAATCCTTTGCAATTAAGCAAGCAAGATATTATCGATAAAATGTTGAAGAGTGGTGTGTGGACTTTATTGCGTCAACGTCCGTTTGCTACCATTGCAGATCCTGTTACCGAGCCTAAAGCTATATTTGTCTCGGCATTCGATACAGCGCCTTTGTCTCCTGATTATGATTTGTTACTACACGGGAGAGGCGAAGCTTTCCAAGTAGGATTGGATGCCTTGTCTAAATTGACTAAAGGCAAAGTGCATTTGAGTCTTAATCCAAAGATGAATTTTTCGGGGGTATATACTAATGCCAAAAATGTGGAAATTCACTATTTCGAAGGAAAACATCCTACAGGAAATGTGGGTGTACAAATAAGCCATATCGATCCAATTAATAAAGGAGATATAGTATGGGTGGTAAATCCACAGGATGTGGTTACTATAGGAACATTGTTTATAGAAGGTGTTTATCGTCCCGAAAAGATTATTGCTTTATGTGGTTCGTCGGTGCAAAAACCACAATATTATCGTGTATATGCCGGGGCTTGTATTCAATCGATTGTAGAGACACAAGTGGTAGAGCAAAATGTACGTTATATTTCCGGTAACGTTCTTACCGGTACAAAAATAGCCAAAGATGGTTTTTTAGGTGCTTTCGATAATCAAGTTACTGTTATACCTGAAGGCGATAAATATGAATTTATGGGTTGGTTGGCTCCGGGATTATCCAAATTCAGTTTTTCGCAAACATTTTTATCTGGCTTTACTAATAAATTGGGGTCGAAAAAAGAATACGAAATTGATACCAATATGCATGGTGAACGTAGAGCCTACGTGGTAACCGGTGAATATGAAAAGGTATTGCCTATGAATATTTATCCTATGCAGTTGATAAAAGCTTGTGTTATTGGTGATATTGATCAAATGGAAGCATTGGGTATATATGAGGTAGAACCCGAAGATATGGCTCTTTGTGAATTTATAGATACTTCTAAAACCGAAATACAAACCATTATCCGCGAAGGATTGGAATCTATTCGTCGCGAAATGTAGTGATGTTTGTCCTTGCGAGAATGCTACGTTTCTTGTATGGGTTAAACAATATTGAAACAGATAGCCGAATAAAACTTTTATTTGGCTATTTGTATTTAAACAAATGATAATACTCGATTTATGAGAAAGATAGTACAGATTTTTTGTTTGATAATTATTGCAGGTTTGTTAGGTTGGGTTGTTTCTGTAGATGTAGAATCGAAACCTACAGAAGTTCTTACTTCAACTATCGAAGAACCTACGGCTGTGAAAGATACATGTATAGGTGATTGTTCTCTATGCGAAATAGAATGTATATACGAACGTGATAGTGTTGAAGATAGCGCAACTGTCATGGAAGTAACCTCGTTAGATGAATTTGAAGACGTGTCAGGTAGTGATGAGTTCGAAGATTTATCAAGTAGTGATGAGTTCGAAGAAGTAACTTTTCTGGAGGAGATAGATACTGAACCTCTTGTGAATAAATCCAACAAACGGTTGCTGGTAGTAGTGCTTAGTCTTTTTTTGGCTACAGCTTTGGCAGGTATGTTTATGGAGTATCCCAAATTTCGAAATCTTAGATATCTATTCCTATTGACATCCTTGGCTGTAGTAGGATTCGGTTTTGGAGGTAGTTGCCCATGTATGCTCAAGAGTTTCGACAATACGTTGTTGTTTATTGCCGGTAACGAGGTGAAATGGGCTTCGTTGGTGTTGTTTATAGGACTTATTCCTCTTACATACGTATTTGGTAGGGTATGGTGTGGATGGATATGTCATTTCGGAGCATTACAGGAATTTATTCACAGAAAAAGTAAATGGAACTTTTGGAAAACTACAAAGGCTCAAAAGGTTTTGTTTGGTGTACAAATAGGAGTTTTCTCAATTTGGGTATTGTGGTTATTGATAGCTCAAACATCATCTATATGTAAATACGATCCTTTTGTAAAGATATTTAATTTAAATATCAATGGAATGGTCAATTATATCGTAGTAGGACTGTTGATTGTATTGTCGCTATTTGTCAATCGTCCGTTCTGTCGAGCAATTTGTCCTATTGGTTTTGTGTTGGGTTGGGTAGCACGTATTCCGTATGCACAAAAGTTGCATATAGATAGCACTTGTGGAGGTTGCGGTAAATGTGAAACAGTATGTGATAAAGGAGCAATTTCGGGCGAAAAATTACACAAACACAAGGTCGATGTGAATGCTTGCATACTTTGCGGCGAATGTATATCTCAATGTGCTAAAAAAGCCATATTGGCAGATAAAACAGATATAAAGGAAACAAAATAACTCCGAATAAATTGTGATTAAAATTCCGAAGATATAATGTCTTGATAATTTGATATCTAAAGATAAGTAGCGAAGAAAAAAAAGAACTAAAGGGCACAAAAGATAATTTATATTTGCTCTATCAAAAAAAATATTGTACCTTTGCAATTTGATTTAAATAACTATAAACGCTTTAACAAGTTATATTTCAACAAAAAATACAAGCTAAATGAATAGTTTACGACAGTTTATTGACAAAATAAAACCGAATTTCGAAAAAGGTGGAAAATTTGAGAAGTTAGGTTCCACATTCGGTGCTTTTGAAACATTTGCTTTCGTTCCAAACGAAGTAACAAAGAAGGGTTCTCATATCCGTGATGCAGTGGATATGAAGCGTACGATTATAGTAGTTGTGTTGGCTTTGATACCGGCATTGCTATTTGGTATGTGGAATGTTGGTTATCAACATTCGCTTTCTATTGGCGAAACAGCACCTATATGCGATACCATTTGGCAAAACTTTTGGTATGGTTTCTTGAGAGTATTGCCTATTATAGTTGTAACATACGTAGTAGGTTTGGCTATTGAATTTACGTACGCACAAATTCGTGGTCATGCCGTTAATGAAGGTTTCTTGGCTACAGGTTTGCTTATACCGCTTATAGTCCCCGTTACTATTCCATTGTGGCAAGTAGCATTGGCTACAGCTTTTGCTGTTATAATAGGAAAAGAAGTATTTGGTGGTACAGGTATGAACTTTATGAATCCTGCATTGGTGGCTCGTGCATTCTTGTTCTTTGCTTACCCTAACTGTATGTCGGGCGACAAAGTGTGGATTCACAATGCCGGTGATGCTATATCCGGTGCAACACCACTTGGCGATGCAATGGTGGGTAATTTTGCTTCTATGCCATCGGTTATGGATATGTTCTGGGGTATAATACCAGGTTCTATAGGTGAAACATCTATTCCTGCTATATTGATAGGTGCTGTATTGTTGCTTGTAACAGGTGTAGCAAGTTGGAGAATTATGCTATCGATAGTGCTAGGAGCTTCGGCAGTAGGTTTGCTTATCAATGCTATTGGTGGCAACGGATACATGGAATTGCCATTCTACTATCATTTCTTGATGGGTGGTTTTGCATTCGGTTGTGTATTTATGGCTACTGACCCTGTAACTGCAGCTCAAACTAATAAAGGCAAGTGGATATATGGTTTCCTAATAGGTGCGTTTGCAGTAGTAATTCGCGTCTTTAACCCTGCTTATCCGGAAGGTATGATGCTTGCAATATTATTGATGAACGTATTTGCTCCGCTTATCGACTACTATGTGGTAGATGCAAATATCAGAGCACGTAAGAAAAGAATGCAAGTAAGTAAATAAAATGATGGTAAAATAAATAACAGAGAATATTGTCATGAAGAATTTTTCTAACAAATATATATTTATTTATGCTACTGTTTTGGTGGTAATAGTGGCTGCTGTGCTTTCTTCTACTGCAGTAGTATTGAAACCTTATCAAACCAAAAATATAGAAACCGAGAAGATTCAAAATCTTTTGGCTGCAGTAAATATCGAAGCATCATTCGATGAAGCTGAAGATATGTACAAAAAATATTTCAAAGAAGAATTAGCTATAAATAAAAATGGTGAAGTAGTTAGTCGTTATGATATTGCTACGGATAAATTGGAAGGTGATATACGTCCGTTTGCTATAGACGTAAAGAAACATCAAGCTATGTTGAAGTCTGGCGAAGATGTTGCATTTCCTCTATACATTTATGAGAAAGATGGTCAAAAAGGCTATGTAGTACCATTGCAAGGTTCTGGTTTGTGGGATGATATTTGGGGCAACATAGCATTGGCTTCAGATTTCAATACTGTTATAGGGGTTAACTTTGATCATGCCGGTGAAACTCCGGGTTTGGGTGCCGAAATTGCAACCAAAGGATTTCAAGAACCTTTTATAGGAAAACATATATATGATGCTAATGGCAATTTTACTTCTGTACCTGTAAAAAAGAATGCAACAGGCAATGAAGTTGATGCTATATCGGGAGGTACAATTACTTCTACAGCGGTGTCGGATATGTTGTATAACGATTTGAACTTTTACCAAAACTATAGAAACAAAATAGTAGAATAAAGAAATACAGAAAGCAATGAGTGCAAAGAATTTAAAATTGATAAAGAATCCGCTAAGCAAAGAAAATCCAATCACAGTGCAAGTGTTGGGTATATGCTCTGCGTTGGCTGTAACAGCTCAAGTAAAGCCGGCATTGGTAATGGCTATATCTGTAATAGTGGTTGTTGCTCTTTCGAATGTAATTATCTCATTAATGCGTAATACAATACCTCCACGTATTCGTATTATTGTACAACTATTGGTTGTAGCTATGATGGTAATTTTGGTAGACCAATTTCTAAAGGCTTTTGTTTATGATGTAAGTAAACAGCTTTCGGTATTTGTGGGCCTTATTATTACCAACTGTATTGTAATGGGACGTTTGGAAGCCTTTGCAATGCAAAACAAACCGTGGGAGTCGTTCCTTGATGGTATAGGCAATGGTTTAGGATATGGACTTATATTGGTTATAGTGGCATTTTTTCGCGAACTTTTCGGTTCCGGTACATTGTTGGGATTCCAAATTATCCCCGAAAGTTGGTATGCTGCCAATGGTGGTTTCTACTATAACAATGGTTTCTTTATATTGCCTCCTATGGCATTGATAATAGTAGGTGTCATTATATGGATTCACCGTTCAAGAAACAAAGACCTTTGTGAAAATTAAAAGATGGAGGATTAGAAGATTATGCAAGATTTATTAAACTTATTTATACGTTCGATTTTTATCGACAACATGATTTTCGCATTCTTTTTGGGTATGTGTTCTTATTTGGCAGTATCCAAAACTGTGAAAACATCTATGGGATTGGGTATCGCTGTTGTATTTGTAATGGTAATAACTGTTCCTATCAATTATTTGCTTGACAATTATGTTTTGAAAGAAGGAGCTCTTACTTGGATTAGTCCAGGCTTTGCTTCGGTAGATTTAAGTTTCCTTACTTTCATATTGTTCATTGCTGTTGTAGCTTCTATAGTACAGTTGTTAGAAATGATAGTAGAGAAATTTGCTCCAGCATTGTATAATGCACTTGGAATATTTTTGCCACTTATAGCTGTAAACTGTGCTATATTGGGTGCATCGTTATTTATGCAAGGCAAAGGATTCGAATCTGTAGGCGAAACTGTTGTATATGCTCTTGGTTCGGGTATTGGTTGGTTGCTTGCTATTGTTGGTATTGCTGCCATTCGTGAAAAACTACGCTACTCTCAAGTTCCTGCTCCGTTGAAAGGATTAGGTATTACCTTTATCATAACAGGTTTGATGGGTATTGCTTTCATGAGTTTCTTAGGTATCAAATTATAATAGAAAGGAAAAATAATTGATATGAACATACATTTATTATCAGTAGGATTAGGATTGGTATTGGGAACAAGTGTTGTAGTGTTCCTCATCATCATACTTTTGTTTGTGGCATTGTTGCTTGGTGTTCGTGCCAAACTTATGCCCAAAGGAGATGTTGTTATAAACATCAATGGAGAAAAAGACGTTACTGTTCAACCTGGTGGTAGCTTGCTTTCTACATTAGCAGCTCAAAAGATATTCTTACCTTCGGCTTGTGGAGGTAAAGGTTCTTGCGGACAATGTCGTTGTCGTGTGCCCGAGGGTGGTGGTGAGATATTGCCAACAGAAAAAGGGTTCTTTACTCGTAAGCAAATACAAGATAAATGGAGACTTGGTTGCCAAGTGAAGGTAAAAGAGAATATGAAAATTATTGTGCCGGAATCGGTACTTGGTGTGAAAGAATGGGAATGTACAGTTATATCCAATAGAAACGTTGCTACATTTATCAAAGAGTTTATCGTGGCATTGCCCGAGGGAGAACACATGGACTTTGTGCCTGGTTCGTATGCTCAGATAAAGATTCCGGCATATTCTATGGACTATGACAAAGATATAGATAAGGATCTTATTGGCGAAGAATACTTGCCTGCATGGAAAAACTTCGGCTTATTCGACCTTAAATGTAAGAACGACACTCCTACAATACGTGCTTACTCTATGGCTAACTATCCTGCCGAAGGCGATAGAATAATGCTTACAGTACGTATTGCCACTCCTCCGTTTAAACCAAAACCACAAGTTGGTTTCCAAAATGTGATGCCGGGTATAGCTTCGTCCTACATCTTCACTCTTAAACCGGGTGATAAGGTAATCATGAGCGGTCCTTACGGAGAGTTCAGCCCAATATTCGATTCGAAGAAAGATATGATATGGGTAGGTGGTGGTGCCGGTATGGCTCCGTTGCGTGCTCAAATAATGCACATGACAAAAACTTTGCATACTACAGATCGTAAGATGGATTACTTCTATGGTGCACGTGCTCTTAATGAAGTGTTCTATTTACAAGACTTCTTGCAATTGGAAAAAGATTTCCCGAATTTCAATTTCCACTTGGCTTTGGACCGTCCGGATCTTAAGGCTGATGAAGCAGGAGTTAAGTATACAGCGGGTTTTGTTCATAATGTGATGTACGAAACTTATTTGAAGAATCATCCGGAACCGGAAGAAATTGAATACTACATGTGTGGTCCCGGCCCGATGTCCAAGGCTGTTGTGAATATGCTTGACAGTTTAGGAGTGGCCAAGGAAAGTATCATGTTCGATGACTTCGGTGGTTGATAATTCCTAATGATAGTTAGTTGATTGTCCCGTTGTGTAATGGTAGCACACCAGATTCTGGCTCTGTTAGTGAGGGTTCGAATCCTTCCGGGACAACAAAAAAAGGAGAAGTATTTTCGTAATATTTCTCCTTCTTGTCAAAATTATAGAATAAACGGGGAATATTTTATTCGAAAATTGAGTGAAAATAATGTGTAATGTTATTTTATTCTTTTTGTTTTGTGAATTTGCTACCGTATTATTTTTGTTTTATCGATTTAATTTGATTGCTTTTTAGGACTTATGTATACTAAAAGTATGATAAATACGTTATAGACTTGTTTTGATGATATATAGTATATGAAGAAACTATCGATGGACGAATTGGGACGCATGAGCGTAGATGAGTTTAAGGTTGCTGATAAGTTACCGTTGGTCGTGGTATTGGATAATATTCGTAGCTTGAATAATATAGGTTCGGTATTCCGTACTGCTGATGCTTTTCGTGTATGTAAGATGATGCTTTGTGGTATTACTGCTACTCCTCCGCATCGTGATATTCATAAAACAGCTCTTGGAGCCGAAAATTCGGTAGATTGGGAATACTACGAAAAAGTGGAAGATTGTATTCATGTTTTACAATGCGATGGCTATAAAATATATTCCATAGAGCAGACAGATGAAAGCATATTGCTAACAGACCTCGAAGTGTCAAATAATGATAAAGTTGCGGTGGTAGTGGGTAATGAAGTAGATGGAGTCTCCGATGAAGCTATAGCATTGTCAGATATTTGTGTCGAAATACCTCAGTATGGGACGAAGCATTCGCTTAATGTTTCTATAGCTACGGGTATTGTGATATGGGATATATTCAGTAAAATGAATCACAAATTCTAAATATTATAAGTCCTTAACAGCTCTTTTGTGATTTCTTACGAATCTTTTGGTGATAAAAGAAGTCTAATAGAACTGAAATATAAATTGTAAATGTAGATGTATTATGAGAAAACATGTATTGTTAGTAGTATTATTTTTGCTAAGTATTGGTACGAAAGCACAAAACTCAGCATGTCCGGGATTGAAAAATCCTATAGCTTTTGGAATGTACTCTAATTATTCGGGACAAACTGGAGTACGGCAATCTGGAGCAAGTACTTATAGTACTAGTTATACAGTTATGACTTCTTCTATAATTAATGCAGCCGCATTGGCGACGACCGTTAGTCCTGAAACGAGTTATAATAGTTCTTGTAGATCCGGTAATAATGAAGCGAATCGTTTTATTATAAAAAACCAAGGAACGGATCCACATACAACACAAAGTCAATTAACATATACTCCTCCGTATGATCCAAGTTTCATACGTTCTATACGCTTAGGAAATTGTTACAATGATGCAGAAGCAGAAGGGTTATATTATACATTAGATGTTGCACCGAATAATGCTCTATTGTTTATACATTATGCCATAGTTTTGGAGGCTCCAGGTCATGGAGCAACTGGAAATCCTGAGTTTATTATTCGTGTAAAGAGAGAATCACAGCCTGGTTCTGGAGTGTTTATTAATACTGATATGGCTGACACATTATGCTATATAGTGCAAAGTCCTAATTCGGCTACCAATCCGGTAGCACCTTGGATAAATGCAGGTAGTGGAATAGTATATAAGCCTTGGGCGAAAGTGGCTATTAATTTGAATAAATATTTATATAGCAAGGTGCGGGTGGAAATGTACGTAGGAGATTGTCAGCCTACAGCGCATTTCGGATATTGTTATATAGCGGGCGATTGTCAGCCTATGATACTTACAAGTAGTGGTTGTGCTGCAGGTTCCGGAACGGAAGTAACTACCATTAAAGCTCCTAAAGGCTTGGATACGTACCGTTGGCAGGCTCAAGATTTGCAAGGTAATTGGTATGATTTGCAGGCAATACAAGATGTAAGAACTGTAAATGACTCTATCTTGTTGGTTCAAGCATCTGATTTTAATATGAATACGTCAACAGGTAATCCTAATCCTTCGAATTGGTTTAGATGTATAATGACTTCGGCAATGGATCCCTCTAAGCCATTTGAGTCGCGTGTAGAACTTGAAGTAAACAACAAAAAACCATATATATCTATAGACACCTCTTCGATATGTGATGGTACTATAGTACTGTCGGATAGAAGTGTATGTCCTTACGAAGAATTTGAAGACGACATAGTAGATACCAGCCAGTCGGAATGGGATTTTGGAGATGGATCACCAATCAAGATTGGAGGAACTGTTTCTCACAGATATGCTACTGCGGGCGATTATCAGATAACGTTGCGTACTACAGCTGCCAATGGCGACTGTTATACCGTAGGTGGTCGTCCGGTAAAAGTGCGTAAAGCACCTTTGATAGAATTGGTAACAAGTGATACTAATATTTGCGAAAATGATAAGTTAAGTATCAGGGTTTTAACAAATGGTGTGCTATTATATGATTATTCTTGGATAATA
>JAFWZP010000033.1 GCA_017522255.1 Bacteroidales bacterium
GTATGTCTACGACCGCGAAGGTCGCCAAGTATTCTACACCGATGACAAGGAAGGAGCCTGGGACGGAACATTTAATGGTAAGAAATGTAAACAAGGAGTATATGTATGGGTGGCAAGTTATCGTCGATTGGAAACCGATAAGGTGTTGCAACAAAAAGGTACGGTAGTACTTATACGATAGAATAGAAATTATATTTGATGTTTAATTTTTAGACATTAGAATGAAACTTTTAGTCTCTATATTAAGTATAAACAAATCTAAATGATGAATTAATTAGTGTAGAATAATAAATATATTGTATGAAGAAACTTCTTATATTATTAGCATCAGTGTTTTTGATTGTAGAAGTCAATGCACAATCGCCATGTACCGGGCTTAAAAATCCTACTAATTTTATGGGGTGGTATGGCAAAACAGGAATACGTAATACAGGGATCAGTACTAGTACCCAAATCTTTAATAGTGCATCAACATCACCTACCAATTTGCCTTGGACATCGTTGGCAACTGTAGTAACACAAGGTAGCTGTGGTTCGGGCTGTAATAATGGTAGTGCACCAGACAATAACAAAACACGTTTTCAGATTATAACAGCAGCCGGCAATGATGCTCATACCGGGAATGCCGTGCCTCGTATTCCCACAGGGTTTTCGAGTGTTATTAGATTGGGAGATATGTGTTCTGCAAGTGGGGAAAGTGCTGAAGCATTGTTTTATGAGATGAATGTCAATGCACAAAATGCGTTGATATTTATCGATTATGCCGTTGTATTGGAATCACCATCGCATGGACCTACAGGTAATCCGGAATTTATAATTCGTGTATGTAACAAGAATGCAAATGGTCAATGGCAAAATGCACCTATAAACGATTCGTTATACTATATCATTCAGGCACCGAATTCTAGTGTTGCTACACTTCCTGCAGGTTGGTCGAGAGCCAGTATTGGTGGTTGCGACTATGTATATAAGCCTTGGGCAAAAGTGGCCATAAATTTGAATAGTTTTTTGTATGAGCAGGTTCGTATAGAAATATATATATCCGATTGTAATGCACAATTCCATGGAGGTTATTGCTATATAGCGGGCGATTGTCAACCTATGCAATTGCTGGCGAGCGATTGTGCGGCAGGTGATGCTACTGAAGTGGCTACCATCACAGCCCCTAAAGGATTGGATTCGTACCGTTGGCAAGCTAAGGATATAAATGGAAATTGGTACGATTTGGATAATGCCAATGGTACAAGAAATCCAAACGACTCTATATTACGTATTCAAACAGTTGACTTTCCTATGGGTGTAGATGGTAATCGACTGCCCTCTAACGATTTTAAATGCATCATGACATCATCGTTAGATCCTGCAAAACCTATTACTTCGTGGTTGCAGACCACTGTTAATAACAAAAAACCATATATATCGATAGATACATCTTCTATATGTGATGGTACTGTTATATTGGAAGATATAAGTGTTGCACCTTATGCACCGAATCCTTCGGATATGGTGGACACATCTCGATCGCAATGGGATTTTGGAGATGGATCGCCAATCAAAATCGGTGGACGTGTTTCGCACAAATACGCTACTGCCGGCGATTATCAGATAACGTTGCGTACTACAGCTGCCAATGGTGAATGTTATGCTGTAGGTGGTCGTCCGGTAAAAGTGCGTAAAGCACCTTTGATAGAATTGGTAACAAGTGATACTAATATTTGCGAAAATGATAAGTTAAGTATCA
This sequence comes from Bacteroidales bacterium, assembly GCA_017522255.1. Classification (GTDB taxonomy): domain Bacteria; phylum Bacteroidota; class Bacteroidia; order Bacteroidales; family P3; genus HGM05376. Next base: position 1,742 of record JAFWZP010000033.1, read on the forward strand.
GGGTTTTAACAAATGGTGTGCTATTATATGATTATTCTTGGATAATA
>JAFWZP010000034.1 GCA_017522255.1 Bacteroidales bacterium
AAAAAGAAAAAAAAGGAACGGCCGAATATTCAACCGCCCTTTTTTGAGTGTTTATTACTATGCTTCGTATATCGATGTGTCGGCATCGTTGATATAGTCGGGACCCATAGCCAAATCCTGGCTGTTTTGCATTGCTGCCAAATCCGACATATAAACGCCTTGTCCCGAAATATCGCTTATCTCGTTTTCGCTTATATTGCCGTCGCCATTAAGGTCGGCCATCATTGCATCGGCCTCGTTGTTGTTGTCTATATCCACCACCACAAACTCTTGACCTTCTATTTCTACACCTGCCATCATAGCCCCCGAGTCGGGATCTTGAGCAAAACCCAGCACCTCCACTTCGGGTGTAAATTCGGGAGTAACTTCAGCTACAACTTCGGCTTCAACTTCGGGAGTAACTTCAGCTTCAACTTCGGCTACTTCTACTTCTGAAGGGTTCTCACCCTCAGGATTAACATCTACAGAACCTGAATCGTTGCCATCTTCGTTTCCGGTTGTAGGTGTGTCGATAATATTATCCGCTTGGCTTTGGAAGTTATTGCCAAAATCCTCGCGTTGTTCTTCGGTCATGGCGTTCCATTCTTCGGCAGTATAGGTATTGTATACATTGCCATGCCATACAAAAACGCCACCGCTACCTACCTCGGCACGTGCTGCCGCAAAGGCTTCATTAAAACTCATATCGTCGGTTACGCCTTGTGCCACTTTTATATCGCCTATCAAGCCGGGCACCTCCACTTCGGTAGCCAATTCTGATTCGCCTTCGTTGGGTACTAGTGAGCTGGCTGTAAGTATGGTTGCCAAACTGCCCATCACTATTCCGCCACCAAAACCGGCTGCCACTTTGCCCCATGTTTTCTTGCTTTTGGCAGGTTCTGCAGCTGCCTCGTCGTGATTTTCCATTTCTTCCAACACGTTGTCTTCGTCGTAGTTGGTTCTGTTTTCGTTTTCAAAAACGGTGTTTTCCTCTTGGTTGTTTCTTTCAGTTTCGTAAACCGATCTTTCGTCTGTATTCATATCCGTTATTTTTTTATTCGTTTATAAATCATTTTTTTTGTTCGTTACAATGGTAGTAGATACATTTTGTATGTAAATCTTACACCTTATGTGCATTTTTTTTTGCTTCGACACTTCTTTTTACTATTATATATATCTATAGCCCATGCTTCATTTACAGCTATACACCTAACAACCACCATATTGCATTAATATCATCTACTTTTTCGATACTACAAAATTATTATTTTTTTTGATATAAACAATATTTTTTCAAACAAAAAAAAGCGAGACACACCTTTTTTGGTGCATCTCGCCTTTTTTTTTATGCCGTAAGTTTTATCCTGCAAAACCTCCATCGTCGCCCGATGTTCCACCTCCGTCGGTGTTACCACCGGTGTCGGGGTCGGTTGGAGAGTCGGCACCACCTGTGTTTGCCGAAGAGGCGGCAGCGTTGAGCACCCTCAGGCTCATGCCTTTCATATCGGTGGCAAAATCGGCACGCGATGTGTAGCGTATGTCACGATCGGTTATGGTCGAGGCTTTACACTCCTGGCGGGTGTCTACACTTTTGGCGGTAATGGTGGGTCGCAACGTACCCAGCTCGCCCAAATCCACGGCACAACCGTTGGCAACAAATTCCACCATCACATTGGCCAGCTCTTTGATAATGTGCTTGGCATCGCCTTGCGAAAAGGTGCTGGACTGTTTCACTTCGTCCAGTATGGCGTTGCTGTGTATGGTAGGCATACTTACACGGCTTAGCCCATACATGGTTTGACCTTTCTTTGGTCCTACGGTCATTTTCTTTTTAATGATGTTTAGATCCATAATCTTATTCCTCCTTTCTGTAAACGTTATTAGAATCTTTGTACTCCTTAAGCACTGCCTCTCTCACCCTTTGGCGCAGCTTGGCATCGGGGCGGAAACCCACGGTGATGGTTTTGATGCAGTTTTTGATGCTCACCTCTTCGGGAGTAAGCACCAACTTGGTAGTCATCTTGGGGTAGAAGGTTCCCAATCCTTCGATGTTTACGCTATGCCCTGTGCTTACATGCAGGCGTATCTGATGGATATAGGCAAGTATAAGACCTTCCACTTCCGATGGCTGACCGGAGGTGCGTTGTGCCACCTCGCCGGCTATCACCTCGAGGCTCTTGGTGTCGGTAAGGCGTAGCTTGGCTACCCACTTCTCTTCGCCGAATATCTTGCGTTGTTCGGCTTCCCATTGAATGGTTTTGAATGTTTTCATCTCTAAAAAAATTTAGTTTATAAATTTTTGAATTTACTATTTCATCTTATCGAGGTGTATGCGATACGCCCCCTACGTTATTCGTTTTTCTTTTTCATAGGATGTGTGTCGGCGTTGAACACACGGCGGTCGGCAAGCCTAAGCGGTGCTTTGGCCACCATATCTTTGAACGTTGCCGATGGTGCAAACCGCACTCCCTTACTTTTGATGCTGAACTGGTTCACCTTGTCGGCACTATCCACAGCCACCGCCCTGATGGTGGGATAGAACGTGCCCAGCAGTTCCAGCTTCACCACATTGCCGTTGGCGATATGGAAGCCTATCCTCTCTTCCAAAGCACTAAGCAGTAGCAGAACGTCCGACTTGCTGGCAGTGGTGGTTTCAGATATCTCTTGTGCCAACGACATGGCATTGATATACGAGCCGTAGGCCACCTTGGCGATGAACACTTCCTTCACCTCGCCATTGTGATTCACTTTCTGATGTTTCTTTTTGTATCGTATCGACATATTGTTTTATTAATATTATTCATTTCCATTGCTGCCCATACCGGCGGTATGGGTTATATATGTGTCAGCCATTCAGGCTGAGTAGATGACTTACTTTGTTTGAAAGCCATCGTAGTAAATATAGTTGCTCCGTCGTACACTTTATGGTTGCCTTATCGTAAGATATATGCTTGCCTTATCATACAAAGTATAGTTCGCTTATGGCATAAGCAGTTTTTACTTATGGCATAAGGAGTGCACGCTTATGGCATAAGTAATATGTACTTATGCCATAAGCGAAGCATGGTTTCTATGACAAGGGCACCATACTTCCTTTGACAAGGATACTTCACTTTCTACGAGCACACCACCATGGTTTGTACCACAAGGCAACAGCAATGCTGCTTTGCCCCTCTCCTCTCCCCATAAAGGGAGATTATTCTTTATACTGTTTATCATTTGTTTTCTGTACATAATCATTCCGTTTTGTAATGTTGAACGACTATATAGAGTACGAAAAAATGAAAACCTATCAGTGGAGGGAGATTTTTTTATAAAAAAAATTCCCCGTGCCGTCGGCACGGGAACGCATGTCGTATTGTTACGTTTGCCCACGCCGCCGGCGTGGCTATATGTGTTTCCCATGCCGATGACATGGGTTATATATATTTCAGCCCTTCAGGCTTATTCGAGATCGGCGTGGCTATATATGTGGCGGCTCAAAGCTCAAAGCTCATCGCTCAAAGCCCATTGCCCGTTGTCCGTTCGACTAAAGGATACTTTCCGAAATATCATATTCATCAAACAATTTATAGACATAGGTGTACGATTGTTCTTGAATATTTTTGTCCTGTTCGGCTTTTTCTATATTTTCTTTTGCACGTGTAATAGCTGTCTCCAATTTACCGGCGGAGCAAAGTTTTTCCACCCAATCCTTATCTCTTAAATATTTTTCTTTTTTTAGTTTGGTGGCAAATTCGCTTACCGATGTAGTGGAATTTACAGAAAAATAACTACTCATATATTCCTTCAATACTTTAACCACATCGGCATTTGTTTTAAACAGTGCTGTGTTATTCTCGAAATGAAGAAGAAACCAGTATTCGATACATGGCATAGTTGGACACAAAACAACATTTCTGTTTTTGATATGCTCTTTAATCTTATCTTTGAATTCCGTGTAATTTGCTTTGTTTTGTTCATTGTCGTAAATTGTATCGAAATCGAATAGGCAAAATATTTTAGGATTATTATTCCGTTCCAATATTTCTTCTATTCTTTGTGGAAATTTTAGATGATAATTTGACTCATTTCCAAAATATCGAGGAATAACATTGAACTTATATGAAGTAATATCGCTAATGTGCTGCACATATAATCGTTCGGTGTTTCTGCCACCGGCAATAACAAATGGATAGAGAGGAAGCATTTCTTTTGTTCCCTCATTTGTTGTTTCAGATTGTTGTTTTGATGGTTTGTCAAAGTGTTGACTTTTTGTATCTTCTACTAAGTTTAGTTCTCTCATTACTATTTACTTCATTGTGGCACCAAATCGTTTGTTTCGGTATGCTTCGCGTATGGAATTCAAACGTTCTATTCCTCTAAAGTCGGTCAACTTATATAGGTCTGTTACACCTTTTACATCTTTGTCGGTAAACCATATCGAATCTTTTCTTATCAAATCATCTACCAAATCCAGAAGTCCATCATTATGAGTTGTAACAATAAGCTGAGTACGAGAATGATTTTTTAAATATTCGAACAATATTTTTTCTACCAATTTAGGATGAATAGATGTTTCTATTTCATCTACAGGCAAAACTGATTTACCGTTATTTATCAATTCATACAACGCCGTTTCCAAGCCAAATGTACGCAATGTTCCGGTCGATTGGTCTTCACTACCCATAGTGTAAGCTTTTTTCTCTGTGTCATTTTCAACGGTATGTTCAAATATTGTACGTAATGTTTCGAATGTTCCGTCATTTTTAAGATGTTCTTTTTCAGAGTCTGAAATTTCATCATCCATTAATAATAGATTTACAAATTCCTTCGATATTTTTTGATTTGTTTTTGTTGAAGATATTTTTGTGATGTTAAAATCTGCTTCGTTGAGAAAATCAACAATGTATTGTAACAATTCTTTATTCTCTGCTACTTTTCGTTCAGCATAGCTTGTCAATCTTGTAAGTGGAAATATAGTAGACATAATTTGAGTTTTCATCCAATCTTTGGCTTCATCTATTAATGGAAGACTGATGTTTACTTTATCTCTTGCCACAAAGAAAGACATGTTTTTTAGACATTGTATTGTTATCAACTCCCTGACGGAATCACTGATGTTGTTATCGTTGCCAAAATTAATAACCGACAATCCATTATCTATAAACCTTTCGAAAAGCATTATGGGTTCATCACTATCATAGTAGGATAGTTTTTCCAAATGCACCTCTTTGGTATCCAACTCTAATTGGTATAGATATTTGGTTGTGTTTACAAAGAATACCAATTGAAAACAAGAAGGTTCATTTCGTGAAAAATCATCCAATTTGAAAGGAGTTGCCGATGTTCCTTCTTCTATATCGTCAGGTTTGTAGTTCCAAAAATGACTCAAAAAATCAAAAACATAAAGCAAATTGGATTTACCTGAAGCATTGTAGCCATATATAATGGCAAAACGCAATAGACGTGTTTTTTCGTCTATCTTCACCACTTGATAGTCTTCGGCAAATGTATCTTCAGATGCTTCGAAGCTGAAAGTTACTTCATCCCTGAACGAACGAAAATTCTTTACTTTAATTTCTTGTATCATATTATTGTATTATTACTTTGTGAACAACAATTAATTCGTTTTTTTGATGTACCATAATGTATGTGTATAATTAGAAGATTGTGTAAATCAGCTAAAAAACAGAATTGTATAACAAATATTTTCTGTGCAAAGTACGGAATTTTTATTGATATATGCAAATTATTCGCTGTAGTTGTTTGCATTTACCCCTGCAAATCCACCCGTAACCGTAGGAGACGTGCCGACGGCACGGGGAATTTTCCGTTTTGTTACGTTTGCCCACGCCACCGGCGTGGACTATACATGTGGCGGCTCAAAGCTCAAAGCTCATCGCTCAAAGCCCATCAAAACTCGTAGTCTCGTTGTCTATAAAAAACTATCCCTTTATGAAATTCACATACTTCTGCAACATCTCGTATTCAGCTTCGGCTACCATGCCATAAAAATCATCGCTATCATGGTCTACATGCGATTTTTCCAATGCCTTATAGTACCGCACCCTATCATCGTTGCTTCCTTTCAGCACCACCATACAATAACCTTTGCTAAGTAGATACATATTCATCAGCAATCGGGATGTGCGACCATTGCCATCTATAAAAGGATGTATACGAACCAGCTCGTCGTGCAGATAGGCTGCCAAAAGCACAGGATGAACACCTTCGGCTTCCTTTGCATAAAAAGTTTCCAAAAAATCTTCCATCTCTTTTTGCACCATATATGGTTGTGGCGGAATATGACGACTACCGGTAATCATAACCGGCACGGTGCGATAGCGTCCGGCATTACGTTTATCTATACTACGCAACACTATGGCATGAATATCTTTTATCACATTTTCGGATACAAGAACAGCATCCGAAACCAACTCTTTGATATACTCTACAGCCTCGGCATGACCTATAGCCTCCAAATGTTCACGCATACTTTTGCCGGAAATAGTAAGTCCCTCTTTAACCACCAAAGCTGTCTCCTGCAATGTAAGTGTGTTACCCTCTATGCGGTTGCTCTCGTAGGTATATTCTATAGCCATAGCCTCTTGCATATTGGCCAACACTCCGGCCGAAACAGGACGCAGGGCATCCAATTCTGCTTTAAGAATATCTATATTTTGCAGTATCGTATTCATAATATTATTGTTTTCGTGTTGTTTAAAATACAAAGCAATTGATTGTAAATCTTACGTTTCATAATATATAATACACGTTTTTAAGCCCTTCAACAATCGTTTAGATACACGTTTTTGAGATTTTCGGTTTGCAAAGTTACAACTTTTTTTTTGAATATCATAAGGCAACATCTAAAAATTCCACGTTTCGGAATAATTGAAGGACTTTCTTTGAAACTTTTGCGTGCTTTACGTTTTTTGACTTCGTCGATGTTGCTATCGCTCGAAAGAGCTAATGCTAAGGCATTGCTCTTTACTCGCTTAATCGCAACGTTACCGAAATCTTTCTATTTCTTTTTCAATCGCATAGCCCGCTATGCTCAATCAAAAGAAAATAGAAATCTTTCTAGCAAAATTCCGCAAATCACCTGCAAAGCAATTTTTAGAAATTGCCATAATACAGCATAATCTGAGGAATTAGTCTCTGTGATTGATTGCATTATTTCGAGAAATTACCCCACAATGAATTATCTAATTGGTATCATATAGAAATAGTAACAACTGAAATTTTCGCCTATAAAAGCTACCAATATCAGTTGTATCAGGCAGTAACCCTACTGCTCATTTTTGTTTTCCTTAAACGAAAACACGACAACAAATTGTTTACCACCATGAACATCCATTCAAAGTTCTAAGCTTAGAGGGCAAGCCGCAGACCGTTGTTGTTGTTCCTATTGCCGGGGGTGTTGTTGTTGCGATTCGACACACGCACGTTCCTCGCATTGTTGTTCCAACTACCGCCACGCAAAACGCGGTTGCCTTTCTACATCTGTTGCCGCCATACTATTTCTTTTCGCAATCCTCGGCTATATGCATATCTCGAAAACGAGAGCAAAGGCGTTATATGCTCAATATACCGGCGTTCGCCCCATCTCGAACATTCAAGCAATTGACTATAAAGCGACATCTTTCTTTTCAATCGTTTCTTGCTTCGAGAGTTCAGTAATATTTTATGCCTGCTTAAATGATAACCCAAAAAAGAAATACCTTGCCCTTTGTCGGACAAAACAGACACCTTTAATTCCAATTTCAACTCACATTTCATATAATCATTAACAGCCTCTACATACTGTCCGAGCCTATGCTTATCATTCGAAAAGAGTAGAAAATCATCCATATATCTTACATACTCTCTTACTTTCAGTACTTCCTTACACCAATGGTCGAACGACGAAAGGTAATAGTTGGCAAAATACTGACTTGTAAGGTTCCCTATCGGCAATCCTTTGCCATCTGCCACACTATAACTATCTATTATGGCAAAGAATATTTTCAGCAACACTTTGTCCTTAAACAATCGTGCTATCTTTTCTTTAAGCAGTTGGTGGTCTATGGTGTCGAAATAATGCCGTACATCAAATTTGCCTACATACTCGCAAGTATTTATGCCGTCAAAAGCACGATTCAAAGCAGCATAAACACCTTTACCCGGACGTGTAGCATAGGTGGTATAAATAAAATGACGTTCAAACACACTGTGGCATACATTCATCAGTGCATGATGTAGCACCCTTTCGGGAAACGATGCCGCACATATTGTTCGCAACTTTGGGTCGTAAATCTTGAAATAAGTGTAATTACCCACCTGTACATCGCCACTACTAATCTGCAACGAAAGCCGATAAAGATTATCTTCCAAATTATCGGCATAATTCAACACTGCTTCTTTATCCCACTTACCTTTTGCTGCTTTGTGGAAAGCAAGCATCAAATTGTCCATATCCGATACACGGGAAATTAAATTACCTACCCTCTTCATTATTTATATCCATAAAAGTTGCATTATACATATCCACCATTATTTTGCCATACTTTTCCATCCGTTTGCTTCCAATACCGTCTATCGACAGCATGGTTTTGACATCAAACGAAGGCAACGAAGTCATAGTTGCCAACTCGGCATCGGTAAAAACAGCGTAGGCCGGTACTGCATCGTTTTGTGCTATCTGCTTTCGTAATGCACGCAAATCCGAGAACATCTTAAAAGCCTTTTCGTCAAGCACATTCTTATAATCTATCTTATCCTTTGCCGGTTGACTACTTTCCAACTGTGCCGGCAACTGCATATAGGTTATACAAAACGACCAATAACTATCGCCCGAAATATTTACTACTTCTTTGTCAACCTTTATAATTTTGTGAGAACGCAAAAACTTATTCAAAGCCTCTTGCTGTTCTTCGCCTCCCAATACGGGTATTGTATAAATTGCATATTGCATAACTATTCGTATTTATAAAAAAGAAAAAGCTGTGGCATTCATTCCGTTCGCCGCTGCGTTCGTCCCTCACTTCGCTTGCTCTCTGCATAAATACCACAGCTTTTCTTTTTTTTCTTCTTTTTAGCTTAGAACTTTGGTGGTAACCTTAGAGGGCAAGCCGCAGACCGTAGTTGAAGTCCCAATTGCCGGGGGTGTTGTCGATGCGACTCGACACACGCACGTCCCCCGCATGGCTGATCCAACTACCGCCACGCAAAACGCGGCCGCCCGAATTACGTGGACTATTATAATTATCGCACCATTTGTCCTGGCACCACTCCCATACATTACCACTCATATCGTATATACCCAACTCGTTGGGCTGCTTGGTTTTTACTTTATGGGTGGTACTACCACTATTATCACCGTACCATGCCACTGTTCCTACACTGTTGCTACCGGCATATTTATAACCATTGCTACGGTTGCCACCACGGGCTGCATACTCCCACTCCGCTTCGCTTGGTAAGCGGAAGTTTTGTCCCGTCAATTGGTTCAGCTTTCTTATAAATGTTTGGCAGTCGTCCCACGAAACCCGCTCAACAGGGCGTTGCATATCACCTGTAAAGTTCGATGGGTTGCTACCCATAACGGCTTGCCACAGCTCTTGCGTAACCTCGGTTTCGCCTATCATAAAATCTGATACATATTCGTTGTGAGCAGGCTTTTCATCACTATAGGCATCCGAGCCTTGCTCCGATGTGGCTCCCATAGTGTAGGTACCACCTTGCACGGCTATCATCTTAAAGGTTACCCCATTGGCGGTAAAAATACCACTCTGCTGCTTTCTTGCATTGCGTTGCTCTTCGGCTATGCGTTCTTGCTCTTCGCGTTGTTTGCGAGCTGCTTCTTCTTGTTTGCGTTGCTCCTCAGCTATGCGTTCTTGTTCTTCGCGTTGCTTGCGGTCGGCTTCGGCTTGCTCACGTTTGCGTTGCTCCTCTGCCAAACGTTCCTGCTCTTCGCGTTGTGTGGTTAAGGGTTCTACCACTGCTGTCGTATCAACAACAGCTTCTTCAGCAACAACAGCTTCCAGAGAAGGATCATTGTTGGTCAGAACAACGCCTATTACAACGCCCAACACCACTGCAAGAACGCCCAAGATATATTTCAAATAACCTGGCTTGGGGGCAGGTGGCGTTGGTGTTGGCTTCGGCGGTGCCGGCGGTGTTGGTGGCTTGGGCTTCGGTGCTTCGTGTATAGTGTCGTCAGACTCTATTATGGTATTAGGTTCTTCGGCCAACAATGCCACAAACTCATTAACCGTTTGGCAGCGGTCTACTACCCTATCGGCCATAGCCTTCTTTATGGCTCGTATGGTGGTTATGCTTACATTCTTGTCTTGCAACTCGTAGGCAGGGAAGCCGTGGTTCATCACCTCCGAGGCTTTGGGTGGCGTGTTGCCCGTAAGCATCTTAAACACTGTGGCTCCAAAGGCATATACGTCCATCGTTACGGGGAATTTGCCTTTGCTTTCTTGGTAGTCGCCTTGCTCTATAGGGGCATAGCCGGGGGTGCCAAGGCCTACGGTGGTGCTGCTTTCGGCTTTGCCATCGGAGGTGTATTGCTTAGAGAGGCCGAAGTCGATAACAACGGGGGTGCCGTCGGCTCGCAGCATTATGTTGCCGGGCTTAAGGTCGAGGTGCAGCATGCCTCGGCTGTGCATATAGCTCAACGCATCGCCTATCTTGAAGGCAAGGCTCTTGGCTTCGCCCTCGCCAAGACCGCCATGGCTCTTTATCCGTTCCTCGAGGCTGCCACCCTCGCAATACTCCATAACATAGTAGGCGGTGCCGTTGGTCTCGAAACTCTCCAATACCTTTACTATGCCGGGGTGTTGCAGCTTGCTCAGGTTCTGCGATTCTTTTATAAACTTAGACTTATACTTCTCGTACAGTCCTTCTTTGCCACCGGTGCTAATGCTCGTAACCCGCGTGCCCTCGCGTCCGTTGAGGTCTTTCATAAAAAACTCCTTAACGGCCACTTTGGTATCCACTTCAAAGGTCCCCAATTCGCCTTGCACCTTCAATTTGGTTGTCGCAAGGTAGGTTATTCCAAAGCTACCTTGCCCCAACACTTTCTCTATCTTGTACTCACGGCTCTTGCCATGCAGTACCATACCTTGTTGCAATGTATTCATTATAATATTATTTATATTTTATTTTATTATTTTTTTATCTCATTACGTTTGTCCCCGCCGCCGGCGTGGCTATATATGTGGCGGCTCAAAGCTCAAAGCTCATCGCTCATTATCCGTTCGACTAAAGAGAACTAAAGTTCGACTAAAATCACTTACTATAACAAACCTTAAGACTCATAATATCAAAGTCTTTACTTCAACAAAAGAAGCCTAAGTTCGACTAAACAGAACTAAAGTTCGACTAAAATCCATTTCTTTTTCTCTGTCAATTTAATAAGTCCCTCCTTCTTTAAAACATTTTTTTCTGAATATCACATCTGCCATATTATATAATTATTCATTTTCCGCTTGGGCGAATACGATTCGCCCCTACAATCACCTATTTTCAAAAAAAATCGACCGCGCTTCGCTTTATTCTGAAACCGGGCGAACCGTACGCCCGAGGTAGCGAAAGTCCCAAATCACACCGCGGTAGCCACAGGTGAAGTAGAGGCCGTAGGCACCGTTGGCAAAGCTCTTGCGGGGCGTGGAACTCCAATAGTAGCCGCCCTCACCAACGTCGGTAGACGACCCGTAGCAGTAGCCCGCAGCAGGAAGAAAGATACCGTTGCCATTGGGTCCCGTTACTCTATGGCCGTTTACGCCGCTTTGGCTTGTCCATGTCCAGGTGCATCTATTTTTTAGTTCTTCCATCTCCCGTTTGGTAGGCAGTCGCCAGCTACCACCCCAATTGGAGCGGGCTGCATCGTAGTTGCTATTGCCGCTTATATCACTCATGTTTTTGCCGTATGTACGGCTATTGTCTGGAGTATACTCACTCTTGGTAGTGGTTTCGCCCCAAGCGTAGTAGTTGCCGTAGCCGTGCGGTTGGCTTGCCCCAACATTGCAAGTAGCCCACTTTACGCTTAAACCTAGGTCTACCCAGTCATGGCCGCGTATAGTGCCTCTGTCTACTATCTCTTTTACTGCAGCCTCCTCCACAGCTGCCACTGCTTCTACAACCAACTCTTCGGGTATCTCTTCTTCTGCAACCTCCTCCACAGCTGCCAATGCTTCTACAACCAACTCTTCGGGTATCTCTTCTTCTGCAACCATCTCTTCAACAACAGCTTCCGGAGCAGGCTCATTGTTGGTGAGTACAACGCCTATTACAACGCCTAATGCCACTGCAAGTACGCCCAATATATATTTCAAATAATTGGGCTTGGGTGCCGGTGGGTCTTTTATAACTCCGGTTGCAGGAGGGGTAGGCTTCGGTGGTGTCGGTTTTTGCTTTGGTGTTTCGTGTATGGTGTCGTCCGAGTCGTCCACTTCGGCTACAAGCTCTTCGTTGGGTTTGTTTAGCAGCTGTAGAAATTCGGCTATGTTTTGCGGGCGGTCGGCTTTGTTTACCTGCATGGCTGCGGCTATGGCTGCCACGGTGGTAGCGGACACGCCTTTTCCTTCCAACAGCTTGGCGGGAAAGGTGGCCTTCATCTCCGATATTTCGTCGGGTTCGGGTGGGCGTGTGGCAGTAAGCATATATAGTAGTGTAGCTGCCGCCGAATATATATCGGTGGCAGGGCTAAACTTTTTCATCTCGCCACCTATGTATTGCTCAAGGGGCGCGTAGCCCTTGCTTCGTGCCACGGGTGTGGAGGTGGTTTGGTGCCCTACCTCGTCGTAGTGCTTGGATATACCAAAGTCTATAAGCACCAGGTTGCCGTCGTTGTCTATCATTATATTGCCGGGCTTCACATCCAGGTGCAGAATATTATTGGCGTGTATATGCCTTAGGGCATCGCATAGCTGCCGTGTGTAGTTCAGGGCTTTGGCTTCGGGCAAAGCACCGTTCTTTTCCACATATTCCTTCAGACTGCCGTTGGCGTGGTAGTTCATCACGTAATAGGCGGTGCCGTTCTCTTCGAAGGTGTCTATTATGCGTACTATGTGTTTGTGTTCCACACCGGCAATAAGCAGTGCCTCTTTTATAAACTTTTCGCGGAAACGCCTTACTATGTCTTCACTGCCTTGGCTGCCCACCGACACGAACGACGAAGTGGTGTCGCGGTTGCAATGCTCCTTCATAAAGAATTCTTTAATGGCCACCTTTCGTCCAAGGCTTACCTGAGTGGCAAGGTAGGTTATTCCAAATCCCCCTTGTCCCAATATGCTTTCTATTCTGTATTTGCCACCCTGTAGCATGGCTCCGGGGCTTAGGCACAATCTTTCGTCTATGTCCATAATACTATTTTATATATAATGTATTTTCTATTCTATTCCGTTTGCTATATCGGAGGCATCGCCATGGTCGGTGTCGAAAGTATGGTCGGTGTCTTCGAGAGTATCCACTGTGTTGCTGTCAATCATTCCGGCACTGTGGTTATTGTCGGTAGTGGGTTGCTCAAAATCGTCGGTCGACGTTAGTTCAATGTCGTAGTCCACCACATCCAAGCTGTCCTGAATATCTAAATCGGCCACCAACGGCAATTCGAACGCTTCCATAAAATCGGGATAATCCTCGCTGATAGAAGCCGCCATATCCATTTCCAAACCTCTTACGTCGTCCACCATATTGCTCAGCTCGGGGTTGGTGGTCATAAGTTTTTCGAATGTCTTCAGTTCTTCTCCGCTTAGTTTTCCTTCCAGATAAGCCCCAATCGTTTCGGGCGATACAGCTGTAGGTTCAATGTTTCGTGTCATATTCTGCCCTCCTCTTTTTCTATTGCATTTTTAAATTTCATCTTAGCCAATAAATGTTTGTTATAATATACGTCCATATTCATGCCCAACTTTTTGGCTGTCTCTTCGTGGGTATAACCTTCTATGTAGTGGTAACGCAATAGGTTTCGGTAACGCTCGTTTGCCACCTTTCCCAGCAGGTATTCCACATCGGCCTTATTTATGTTGGACATATCCAAGAGTTGCACTTCGCCCCAATTTCTATCACCAAAATCTTCCACAAAGGTAATTTTTTCTTTCTTTCGTCTGAAAAGCATATTGCAATAGTTGATACACACTATTTTAAGCCACAAACCAAAAGTACATCTTCCTTCAAAAGTTTCTAATGGCGACTTGTTTGTTTTCTTGTTTGGCGTAAGAATGTAGATATAAATGTCGTTGATAAATTCGATGCACGAACAAGCATCGGTATAATAATCGTTATACACCGATTTGAACAAAGGATAGTATTTTTCGTAGAAATACTTCTTTGTTACAATCGTATTCTTTGCTAAAATTCCTTTTACTATTTCGCTGTCTTCCATATAAATCAATATATTAAGTAATAGTTACAACACTTGTACACTATTTTATACATGTCGAATTTTGTGGTGCAAAAATACACAAAATAATTCATTTGACAAAATATAAATAAACAAAACCGTCGCACAATAACTGTACGACGGCTCAAATTTATTAACCAATCAAAATAGTCTTTTACTTAGCGTCCCAAAACACCGATGTATTTATCCAAAACGGCTTTGGCTTTGGCAGCACGTTCGGTATCTTTAAGAGTACGTTCGGCATTGGTTTGCAAGATGTATACTGCTTGTGCGGCTTCTTGCATATTGCCTAATACTCCACGTGCTTTGGCTCCTTTAAACTGCGAATAGTAAGCCAAGTCTTGTTCATACATATTCAATATATCATCAAAATACTGAGCTGCTTTTGCAGTATCATTTACATCGGTATATAATTTGATGAAGAATATCGAATACTTATCCAATGGGAAGTTTTCCTTCGGGAAATGTGTTTCGGCTTGCTTCAACATATCTTTGGCTTTTTCGGGTTTACCTTCTTCGATAAGCTGCTGAGCGAGCACTCCAAAGGTCTGACGTTGTACTATAGCCGAATTGAGCGTAACTGCATTTTCGATATATACATCAGGCGAATTGAGGTTACCCCATTTCAATGGTTCACCATCGCCATTCATAAAATAGTTATACGATTTTTCGGAGTTAAACTTAGCATCGCCAAATACCGGATATGGAGTAAGTTTGTATACCATACCTTCTTGTATCGAATAGGTGTTCACCAAAGGATATACGTCTTTTATATAACTTGGGTTCATGATGTTGATATCGCGACGGAACTTGTTGGTACCTATAAGGTCGAGCATCATCAGTTGATGACGATACAATGTTTCGCGGTTTACTTCCCAACGTATTTCGGTGGGCATAGTCTTGGCTTGTTCGGAAGTAACAACGCCACGAGCCACCAAGTCGGCAGTATCCAAAGTAACTTTGAAACGACGTGTAGGCAATACCACCACCTTTTCGCCATTGCCATAAAGAGCTGTAAACTGTTCGGGGTGTTCCTTAACGAGTTTCAACAAATCGCTTACTTCTATGTAGTTAGTGCTGCGGTCTTGCAAGAACACTTGATCTTTACCTAAACCATAATATTCTTTTGGAAGAGTGAACGGCAAAGCGTCGGAGTCGTACAGTTTGTTGAACAATTGTTCCACATACCAATACATTCCCGAAAGAGTGTAGTTCAAGATACGTACATCGGTGCGAGTACCTTCCACCTCTTGGGTGTACCACAATGGGAAAGTATCGTTGTCGCCAAAGGTGATAAGCACACCGTTTTTGCCTATCGACTTAAGATAGTTTTGAGCGAAGTCGCGAGCAGGATATCTGTTGGAGCGGTCGTGGTCGTCCCAGTTTTCTTTTGCCATAAGGCCGGGAACCATTATCAGTGTTGCCAAGAACACAACCACTGTACTTACCCAGTGTTTTACACCTTTTATCTTGCTCAACCAGTCGGCCAATGCCATTACGCCCAATCCTATCCATATAGCAAAAGCATAGAACGAAGCAGCGTAGGCATAGTCACGTTCACGAGGCTGTTTAGGAGGTTGGTTCAAATATACCACGATGGCCAAACCTGTCATAAAGAACAATAAGAATACGATGAAAGCATCTTTGTTGTTTTTCTTTATATGATAGAACAAACCTACCAAACCCAATAGCAACGGCAAGAAGTAGTATGTGTTACGCCCCTTGTTGCTTGCCAAATGATCGGGAAGATTGTCTTGAGGTCCGAGACGTGCCTCGTCGATAAAGTCGATACCCGAAATCCAGTTGCCGTTCATATAGTCGCGGCTACCATCGTTGTTGAAGTAATGTCCTTGAATATCATTTTGGCGACCTACAAAATTCCACATAAAGTATCTCCAATACATGAAGTTTACTTGGTATTTGAAGAAATAAGTAAGGTTTTCGCCAAAGGTAGGCTTACGTTCATCATTTTGATTTTTGCCTATCCAATATTTATAGAACTGTACATGATATGGACGCGAGGGGTCGTAGCTATACATACGAGGGAACACACCACAATGCTTTTCATCGTAAGTATATTCTATTGCCTTTCCGGCAGGTATGTATTCTTCTTCGCCTTTCACATATTTGGTGTATCCTTCTTTTACACCTGTGGGGTTCTTGGCAGTATAGTACTGACCGGTGAACAACGGTGTGGAACCATATTGTTCACGACCCAAATAAGCACGCAATGCCACAGCATCTTTGGGGGCATTTTCGTTGATAGGT
Source organism: Bacteroidales bacterium (assembly GCA_017522255.1). Classification (GTDB taxonomy): domain Bacteria; phylum Bacteroidota; class Bacteroidia; order Bacteroidales; family P3; genus HGM05376. The sequence goes on from JAFWZP010000034.1 coordinate 16,625, forward strand.
GTATTGGCATTGGAACGGATAATCAATATAAAGAAAGTGGAGTATCCTATTACCAAGAACAAGAAAGCCAACACCGAAGCATTAAGCACCGCCTTGCCTTTTTTGCGGCTCCACCATAGTCCGAACACTATTGCAGCTATCAGCAATACAAAGAATATAATTGTACCGCTATTGAACGGCATACCTATAGAGTTGACAAAGAATACTTCGAAATTGCCGGCCAACGACACTATTCCCGGTATGATACCGAACAATATAACAGCCAACAACACTACTGATAATACACCCGAAATGATGAAACCTTTGGTAGTTGTTTTAGGATATTTTTTGAAGTAATATACATAAACGATGGCCGGAATAGCCAAAAGGTTAAGCAAGTGCACCCCTATCGACACTCCTATAAGGAATGCTATAAGTATCAGCCAACGAAGCGAATGAGGGCTATCGGCCTGTTCTTCCCATTTAAGTATGGCCCAAAATACCACAGCTGTAAAGAACGACGACATAGCATACACCTCGCCTTCCACAGCCGAATACCAAAATGTATCGCTGAAAGTGTAAGCCATAGCACCAACTATACCGCTGGCAAATACAGCCCACATCTTGCTGTCCTTTATATTATCTTCGGTGATATTGGCTATTTTTTTGCCAAACAATGTAATGGTCCAAAACAAGAACAAGATAGTGAAACCACTACATATACCCGACATAGCGTTAACAGCGTAAGCAGCCGTTTCGGGCGAAGCAAACATAGTAAAGAAGCGTCCCAACAGTTGGAATGTGGGTGCTCCCGGAGGGTGACCAACCTGAAGTTTGTCGGCAGTAGCAATATATTCGCCGCAGTCCCACCAGCTGGCAGTAGGCTCGGCCGTAACCAAATAAACAATACAAGCAATAAGGCATACACCCCATCCAAGTATGTTATTAATCAAATGATACTTTTTCATTGTGTATTATTAATTTATATTTTATTTATTCCAATCAACTTCGTTACGATTTATAGGCATAGTCATACAGCGTGCACCACCGCCACCACGTGGAAGTTCGGAAGCTGCAAATGTGGCCACAAACTTTTCGTAGTCGTTCATATCCACCTTACCTTGACATATATCGTCGGCATCCAACACAGCAAAACCGGCTTTATCCATAGCCTCTATGGTGTTGGTGTTGCGTTGATAGCCTATCACCTTACCTTCGCCCAAAGCAAAGAAGTTGGCACCGCTATGCCATTGTTCGCGTTGCTGATTCCAATAGTCGGCGCCGCCACAAAATACCGGTTCCAAATCGAACCCCAAATCACGAGCACCGGTTATAAAGTTAGGCTTTTCGTGGTAGGTTATCTTGCCATTATCAATAGCTATATGAGTGGTTTTGTATTGACTATAATACGAGTTTTTCATTATCAAAGGCTCGTAGGCCATACATTGATGTGTTCCCAAAAAAGTGAACACCATATCCAAATGTATAAACGATTCGGGCGTTTGCGGAAGCTCTTGCACCAAGATATTGAACTTAGAGCGTTCTTTGGCAAAGGTTTCGGCCAGGTATTGAATACCTTTGGTGTTGGTACGACCGCCGTTGCCTATAAATAATGTGTCTTCGCGAGCTATAAGCACATCGCCTCCCTCTGTACGAGCATCCATGGCATAGCCTCGTGTAGAAAGAGTTTCGCAACCAAAATAATTGGTAAATATGGCGTTATATATCAGTATCTCTCGTTCGCGAACATCGGTGGACATATTGTGGATAAGCACACGATTGAACACTGTGGACGACGCGTCGCGAGTGAAAAACAAATTATACAAAGGTTTCAATATATATCGGTCTTCTTGATATTTGTCGGGGTCGACACCTTGGCGATAGGCAAAGCCTTCGATAAGTTCTTTGGCCAACTGCGAAGGAGTATGCAACAACAATTCTTCTTTCAAAAATTCGCAACCATCGAGTTTGCACGATTGCTCTACAAGGTTGTTTTTTACAGTTTCATCTTTGAGTATTTCTTCCAATAGGTCGACAACAAAATATGTTTTTGTCCATTTCGACAACACCGTTGCAAAACGGTTATACTCTTTATCAACTATAGATTTATTCAGAATATCGCTATACAAAGCTTTGGCTGCATTTTCCGGGGTCATACGTTCTATTTCGATGCCCGGACGATGCAATAACACGGCATTTAGCCTTCCAATTTCTGAATTTACTTGAACTTTATTCATATAAATATTTATTCGTTACACTACTTATTTGCTTACAAACAACCTGAACGCAAGCTATATATAAACAAATTTAAGCGACAAAAGCATCAAACTTCGACACAAAAATCGCAGTGCAAAGATACTCTTATTTATTGAGTTTTCCCAACTTTTTGGAAAAAATAATTTTAAACAAGCCTCAAAAACAACGATAGGCAACCGCAGCGGCCACCTATCGTTAAGTTACTTTTTATCCAATCATGTCTTCGCCTTTTGGGTTAGGACCCCATTCGTTTACTCCGGCTTGGCTGTCTTGTATACACAATACTATCAACCATATCCAACCTATTATCGGAACAAGAGCGATAAGCAACCACCAACCACTTTTTCCAATATCGTGCAAACGGCGTACGCCTACCGCCAAACCCGGGATAAGGGCTGCTATTGAATAAATCCACGACAATATGGCTAAACCCAATAGCCCCATAACAACTCCAATAAGCCAATTGATTAATGCAAACATCCAATACTCTTTGCGGCGAGCTCTGCCTTTAAAATCAGCATACTGCTTAAAGCATTTAATAAACCACTTCATAATAATAATAATTTAAATTAGTTAATGTATTAATTATTTATATATATATTATATATTTTTCATTGTATCTTCATCAATAGTTTGAGATAGGCTTTTTTCTTCCTTTGGATTCGGTCCCCATTTATTTTCGCCGGGTTGGCTGTCTTTCAATGTTGTTATATAGTATATGATAGAGGCTATCGAAAGAGCTATTGCCAACACCACTACTATTGTTCCCATAGTAGGACTTGGATTAAACGACATAACACCTATCACGAAAGAAAATACCACAGCAAATGCCAAATAAACAGCAAACCACCATCCACTTTCGCCTATATCGTGCAAACGACGAACACAAAGAGCCAAAAACGGAATAAATGCAGCCAAAGAAAATAATAATATAATTACTGATACAGCAAGAACAACATATTCATTTAATGTAATCGCATATATTAGATTAGCTATACCCATTAATATGCCGGATATCACATAGTACATTCCAAAAACCATCCAAAACTCCGAACGGCGGGCACGACCACTGAAGTCGAAATAATGTTCCCAAAACTTGACAAAATACATAAAGCAGTCGATATTAACTATATCGGTTGGCACTGCAGGGTCTTTGGGATTAAGTCCCCATTTGTTTTCGCCCGGCTCGCTCTTTTTGGCCAACAACACTATACACCAAATCACACCGGCAAGAACCAAAATTCCGGCCAATATCATTATTATTCCGGCTAATATATTCGCACCATTACCTTCAAGAACTATTGCGATTATAAAAAGTATATATGCAACCACAGTTGGCACAATACTTACCAAACTCCACCATGCACTCTTACCCGCATCGTGAAAACGACGGAAAGCTACAGCAAGCCCCGGAAACATAACTACACTCAAATAAATCGAACTAAACGCTACTGATTCAAACAATGCAAAATCTAATGCAAATAAGGCCAGAGTAATAATACTGTTGAACAAATAGAACATCCAATACTCTTTGCGACAAGCTCTGCCCTTAAAATCGGAATACTGCTTAAAGCATTTAATAAACCACTTCATAATTATAAAATTTAATTAGTGAATAATCTACATTTTTCTCAATCAATATTTTGCGACAAGTTGCTTTCTTCTTTTCGATTGTTTCTAACATTTATATAACAATCACTTCTGTGCATAATAGAAAGTTTTCAGTGCCACCATTTCAATACCAAAAATACTATATTCCAACACATTACAATATCTACTAATTTCTTATCTGCACCGCAAAGATACACAATAATATTGTAATAACAAAACTTTGTCCAAATTTTTATCAATAAAATTTATATACATGGAAAGAAGGCAGCCTTTTTATTTTAATGCAATTATGCAAATTATCATATATTAACAACCTTCGATTTAACTCAAAAACGAGCGTATTTTATGCCCAACATACCACAAGCACACAAATATCGCCTTCTGAAAGAGTTATCGCTACAACAGATTGATTATCAAGAATACCTTATTTTCTAATAAATCATTACCAGGTGCGTTTTGCACGATGGTATACCAAAAATCACTCCACAGAGGGGTTTCACCAACTCGATGGTAGGGTATAAAAAAATACATCACGACCTTTTGCAACAACATCGAGAGGTTTTTTGATGCCGATCGGGAGGAATTTTCAACAACATCGGGAGAGATTTTCGGATTGCTTTTAATATTTCAAGATTTTATTTAACATTTCAAGAAAATCTTACCCTTGCTCACAACCCGCCTTCTCTCCTATTATAATTAACTAAAGAGAACTTCTAAAAAGAAAAGAAGCAAAAAAAATCACTTGCACCCTTGGCAAAAAGTTAGTACCTTTGCATATCCGTAATATTATAAAGCAATGCCATTTATAGCTGATTTGCAGAAATATAAAAGCCTATCCATTGTAGGTATGGACAAAAACACCGGCAAAACCGTGTGTTTAAACTATGTATTGGGCCGCTTGAAAGACCTGGGTATCAAAACGGCAGTAACCTCCATAGGTATCGATGGCGAGAGGATAGACCAAGTGTTTGGCAGCCACAAACCCGAAATAACGCTCTACGAAGGCATGCAATTCATCACCTCCGAAAAGCATTACAACACACGCCAACTGCTATCGAAGGTAACAGCGGTGGACAGCGAACGCACCGCCCTTGGCCGCCTTATTACAGCCGAAGTGCTATGCAGCGGCAAAGTACTGCTGTCCGGTGCCGGCACCACCGAAAAGCTACGCCGACAGATAGAGCATTTCAAAGCAACGGGGTTGGATATTACCATTATAGATGGAGCTTTGAGCCGCCTAAGCCTTGCCTCGCCGTCGGTAACCGACGCCATGATACTATGCACCGGGGCAGCAGTGTCGCCAAACCTGCGCCAGCTTATACAAAAAACCCGATTCACTTTCGAACTTATCAACCTGCCGGAAATTGCCGACAAGGAACTGCAAACCAAGCTATCGGCACATCGTTCGGGACTTTGGACAGTGGACAACGAGGGCGAAGTTCACAACCTGGAAATACCATCGGTCTTCCTACTCGAGAAAAGCACACAGGATATTTTCCGCTACGGCCATACCCTTTACGTATCGGGTGCCGCAAGCGACAAACTGCTCAAATACCTAAGCACCAAAAAGAACATTGCCGAGCAAACACTTATAGTTCGCGACTTTACCAAACTGTTTGTAACCCCCGAAGTATATGCCGCTTACACTAAAAAAGGCGGACGCATACAAGTGTTGCAACAATCAAAACTGGTGGCAGTATGCCTCAACCCCACATCGTCACACGGCTACACCATCGACTCGGCCGAGGCATGCCTGCGGCTGTCCGAAGCCTTGGGAGTGCCCACATGGGACGTATGTAAGATAAAACAATAAGCACACACATAATATATATTGTATATTGTTGAAACAAATTTAAAGGAACAAGATTATGCTACTGAAAGATGTATTGACCATAGAAAGCGGATTGAAATATTGTATCGACGAGTTGAACATACAATCCGGTGTGGGTCGCAACTACCTGATGAACCTACGGTGGAAAACCACCCCACAGGATTTGGAATGGGAATGGACATTTGTGGAAGAGATAGTGAAACAAATGCAAAACAACGAAACAGCCAAACTTGTGGGCAACATACAGCACAAACTAAGCGGCATACACAACATAAAGCAAACCATACAGAACATCGAAAACGGCGACCTGTTGGACGATGTGCAACTATTTGAAGTAAAAAACCTTGCACTGCTAAGCATTGAAATAGCATCGTTGGCCAAAGAAGCCGGATTAGACCTCCTGTTCCTCATTCCCGACCTATCGGAAGTAGCAGCCATACTGGACCCCGACCACAACAACATTGCCCATTTTTATATATACGAAAGCTACGACCCACGCCTTGCCGAGGTGAGAAACAGCCTCAAACAGCTTACAAACAACCTCGACAGTCGCCGCAACACGCTGTCGGAACAGGAAGTGGCCGAATGGGAAGCACAGATAACCGACATCTACAACATAAACCAAAGCATAGAAGACGAAGTACGCAAAGCATTGGTAACCAAGCTAAGCCGCCACACCCTTATGCTGAAAGCCGTGCTCGAACGCCTGGCCTACATAGACCTAAGCATAGCCAAAGCCGAGCAAGCCACAAGGTGGAGCATGTGTCGCCCCAACATAAGCAACACCACCATAGCCTACACCAACCTGTTCAATCCCCGATTGAAACACACACTGACCGAACGCAAACAACGCTACCAAAACATAGATATAAACATCAGTCAAGGCGTATGCCTGATAACGGGTGCCAATATGGCAGGCAAAACAGTTCTACTCAAAACCATGGGAATAGCACAGATGTTGGCACAATTTGGTTTCTTTGTGCCGGCACAAGAGGCCACCATCACACTTATGGACAAGGTGGTATTTTGCATTGGCGACGAACAGAACGAGATGAACGGCCTATCGTCGTTTGCAAGCGAGATACTGAAAATAAACGAGGTAGTACAAGAGAGCGACCGCCGGAAGATGCTGGTGCTTATAGACGAGCCTGCACGCACCACCAACCCCACCGAAGGCAAAGCCATAGTGCAGGCCATAGCCTCGATAATGAACCACCGCAACAGCTACTGCCTTATAACCACCCACTACAGCCACCTGGGCATAGACTGCCGCAAACTAAGAGTTAAAGGATTTGCCGACACAGAGATAACCGGCACTATAACACCGCAAAACATAAACCAATACATGGACTACACCCTACAGGAAGACAACTCGGACAGCGTACCCCACGAGGCTCTACGCATAGCCGAGATACTAAACTGCAATCCCGAGCTGATAACTACCGCCAAAAACTTTTTGGAAAACTAACGCCATATCACATACATATCATGAACAAGAAAAGAAAAAGGAGAACAACAATGAAAATATCTATAATCGTATTGGCAGTGCTTACCGGCGGAGTGTTTGGCTTTATGAACCAAAAAAACTTTGGCAAACAGCCCCGAGGCGAACGGCTGAAACGCATAGAAGCATCGCCCAACTACCGCGATGGCAAGTTTCACAACCGCGAAGCCACACCGCAGTTTACCGGCAAGGACAAGAGCAGCCGGAGCTTTATAAACCTTATCCGAAACACAAACGCCCACACCAAGCCCCCTATGGAGATAGCCACAGTGAAAACCGACCTACACCTTTTGGACAGCAACGCCAACGTGATAGTATGGTTCGGACACTCGTCGTACTTCATTCAGCTGGACGGCAAGCGTTATCTTATAGACCCCGTGTTCTACACCGCATCGCCCGTATCGTTTATACAAAAACCATTCAAAGGCACCGACAGCTACAAGCCCGCCGATATCCCCGACATCGACTACCTGATAATAACCCACGACCACTGGGACCACCTCGACTACAAGACCGTAAAAGAACTACGCCAACGCATAGGCAAGGTGATATGCCCGCTTGGTGTAGGCCAACACTTCGAACATTGGAAATTTGACGTAAACAACATAATAGAAATGGATTGGGACGAAGATGCACAGCTTGCCGACGGCATAAGCATACACTGCCTCACCGCCCGACACTTCTCCAACCGTGCCCTCAAACCCAACATTACACTATGGGCATCATATATGCTGGTATCGCCTTCAAACACAATATATATTGCCGGCGATGGAGGCTACGGCCGACACTTTAAAGAGATAGGCCTCCGGTTCCCAAACATCGACCTGGCAATAATGGAAAACGGACAGTACAGCGAAAACTGGAAATACATACACCTAATGCCCGAACTGATGACACAGGCAGCCAAAGACCTAAACGCCAAACGTGTGCTTACGGGACACCACCTGAAGTTTGCACTATCGCAACACCCGTGGGACGAGCCATACCGCAATATCCAACAAATGCAAGCCGACTCCATAGCAGTACTAAACCCAATGATTGGCGAAGTGATAGATTTAGAAACCAATTAAAATACCTGCAAGGCAATTTATAAAAATTACTTTGAAGGTGATATGTGAAATACCGACTTCGGTTAAACCACAATATTGCTAAGGAATGTAATGCTTGCCTTAGCTATTCCAAGTGTTAGCAACTTCAATGAAGTAGACAACGCAAAGTACGCAAAAGTTTTAAAGAATAATTCTTCTAATTTACTGAAACGTGGAATTTTTAGGAGTCACCTTGTAGGCGCCTTATAAATCCCCAACCACTTTATTGAGGCCGGGGATTTATTTATTTTGCGAGTAAATTCTTACAATTGAAATATAATACCCACTTCCAATTCAGAAGTATTAATCTGTGCCGAATTATATTCTTTGATAAGATTGTTATTATCATCTAAATATCTAATCTTAAATAAAGAATGTTGTATGGGAGAATATGAATACGATACAAATGGTTTTAGCGTAAACAATCCGTATGGTATCTCAAATTGTATTCCTACCAATCCGAAAAAATCTACCGAACGTTCGTAATACAAACCCGTTTCGCCATGAGTATCTTCGATGTCGTTGTAATAAAACGGCAAATTATGTGTTCCTCCCAAACCTAAGAAACAAACACCCATACCACCTACAAATTCTATACTTGATCCTGTGCGAGTAACCCAACGATAATTGCAAGTTACGGGTAATGACAAGTCGCTAAACGTTAGATAAATGCCATCGGTAGTTAATCCCACAAGTTCATCTGTTATATACTCAAGATGCATTTCGCTGTTGCGATATTTGTATTTTAAACGAGCTTCCATCGACCAATTGTCATTGAAACGATATTGATAGTCGAAAAACAGACTGAAAAAACCTGTCTCGTGCAATCTTAAGGTACAATATCCGGGTAGTGATTCGAAGCCGCTGACTTCACGCCGAAAACTATTAACCAATCCTTTGCTATCCAAAAGAGTTGTAGAAACTCCCAAACCAAACTCATGACGTTTGAGGTTAAAAGTAGGGCATGGATAACGATTTTTTCGGGCAGAAACGCCATCTGACAATCCTAACATAACTATTGATACTATTATCAACAATCTTTTTAATTTGTACGTATTCATATTCATTTTTATTATTTCAACTTTAGTATTTGAGAAATAGTATAATTATATTGCTAATAAAGAGGCTACAAAATTTGCATAATTAGCAGAAATCAACATTTTTGTAATTGTAACTTATCAACATAACAAAAACTAAAATCTACCCCCCGTAGCTATTGCAGAATGGATTTCATTTACTATTTCAGGTTTCATCATGATGGCTTCTGCCAATTCGTATGCTATTTGCTTTGTAGAAACAGTTTCTTTCAGAGTTTTTGTTTCATATTGAAAGTTGTTGTTGCCTGATTGGAAATCGTCATCTTTGTTGCAAGATGTAAATGTGGCTGTTCCTGCTACTAATACAGTTGCTACTACTGCTAAAAATGTTTTATGTTTAATACTATTCATATTACTCCTATTTTTAGTACCATCCTACATTGAATATTTGCATTTTTATTTTAATAGGACAATATGATTTATAAATTCATTTTAGTACATAGGCATCAATGCCTATTCTCCGGTATTTTCTAAGTTCTTTTTTACGTCATAGGTTCAAATATTTAAAGTGTTTCACAATTGGCATAATCCCAAAAATTATGCATTAATTTTGCGAAGCATACAATAAATAGTATTGTAGGACGTTTACAGATTTGTCAAGCTAAGGTGCTTTGTCGGGCAAAGGTGAAGCGTTTCGTGCTTTGTTTTTAGCCTCATTCCTTGCACTTGCACCTCTTTTTTGTCGTAGCCTTGCGGGTGTATTTCGCTTTACCATCATTGCAAGGCTTTTTATTTTCGTTTCATCGGTCTTTATTTTTATTTATTAATCTTGTTTATTTTGCATTGGCGTGTTTTTCTTATAAAACTACCTCTGCCGTGCTGTGGCGCAAGTGCCTATCGGCACCTCTTTCGCCTAAAATTGAATCTGTTTTTTCTATTTTCGATTGCAAAGATAATATGTTTTTCTGAACTGTGCAAGTGTCAAATCCTTAGATTTATTACCAAATCCTTATATAATTTGTGAGTATTTTTGCAACAATGATGGTTTTGTCTGTTACAGATGTATGTAATATTCGTAGTTTCAGAGATATAAAAACATTTGAAAAATATTTGAGTATTTGATAATAAAAAGTGGCAAAAACGTGTATTTTTGCCAAAAATATTTGGATTTTATTTCAAAATACGGCAAAAATAGTAGTTTTTTATTCGAGAAAAGGGAGCAAATTTTGCGTTTTTACACCCAGTTTTTACTACCAAACACCAATAAGAAATCTATTTTTTTTGCATATAAATATCTAATAATTGTGTATATATAAATATGGAGTGTTGCCACCGTTTGGATGATAAGAAAATGTATGTATCTTTGCATCCTCGTAACGATAAAAAACTTTATAATATATGAAGAGTAAAGAAAGTATACTTGAGATAGATGAACAACGTCGAAAAGAGATGGCATTTATGGATAAAGATGGCAATAATTTCTTTTCGGAAAAGATTTCGTTGGTTATGGATTTTTCTCCTTACATAGAGGAAATGGAAGAACCTCGCTACACTCCCGAATACCGAATAGTGTATCTGAAAGAGGGAACAGCCGTACATTCCATTAATTATGAAGACTATAGCCTTAAAGGAGGAGATATATTTTTGGTATCGCCCTATAACATAGTTTCGCTAAAAAGAGCAAGTGAGAACTCTGTTCATCAGATGTTGGCAATAGATATGCCCAAGCTTCAATATATGAGGATTCCTACTTACCATCCCATAATGGTGAACCTTTCGGACAGCGACAAAGAGATAGTGGAGCATACTTTCAGTATCATCAGCAATATTATACGTAACCGCGGACCGCAAAACAATAGTTTGGAAAAAATAGCCATATTGCTTATATCCATGATAATAGATGTTGAGACCGAAACAAGCCAGCGTTTGGAGCACAAACAGTTAAGCCGCGATGAAGAGATAACAGAGGATTTTAAAATTATTTTGGCTACAGAAAATGTAGTAAACCGCAGTGTAAAACACTATTCCGACATTATAGGAATAACCGACACATACCTTAGTACCATTGTAAAAAGGGTTACCGGTAAGACGGTTATGCACTGGATAGACCAAAAAACGGTGTATTATTCCAAGCTGATGTTGCAAAACAAAGAAGTACCTTTGGAGAGAGTTGCTATCCAATCGGGTTTTAAAACGGTGGCACAGTTTTGTAGGTTTTTCAAAACAAAAACCGGCATCACTCCAACCGAATATCGCAATGGACTGAAAAAGCTACCATATTAATTTGTTTGTTTAAGGCTTAATGTTCTTCAGACCATTAAGCCTTATTTTTTTCCAACACCATATTGGCATTCACAACCCTGCGGTTTAGGCATCGAAACTCCCATACTTAGGGGGCAAAACCATGGGAGTTTTGGGGCAAAAGTATGGCACTTACGGGTCGTAACCTGCAGGGTTGCGAACGGGAAGTTGTAGAGTTCATAGTCAACAAGAACAAATTGGTGATGTGCAAAAAAAACATACAAATAAAGCGAAGGGGAATAGTTTATCCCTCCTTCGCTTGCATATCTGTTATACCGGTGCTACGTAGAGCAGTCAAACCAACAATCAACAACTGACAATCACGTTCAACCACTAACCGTTCATAAGCTCACGAGCTGTAGCTAATGCCGATTCGGTAACCTTGTCGGCCGAAAGCATTTTGGCTATCTCCTCCACCCTATCGTTTGCCGTAAGGCTTATCATCTGCGATAGAGTGCGGTCGGCTTCCACTTTTTTATACACCTTGAGGTGGCTGTCGGCTTTGGCAGCTATCTGAGGAAGGTGGGTGATGGCAAACACCTGAGTGGTTGCCGACATACGCTTCATTATGCTTCCAACCTTCGAGGATATTTCGCCCGAAACGCCTGTGTCTATCTCGTCGAATATAATGGTGGGCAATAGCGAGTTTGATGTTATCAACGATTTGATGGCCAGCATCACCCTCGAGAGTTCGCCACCCGATATTACCTTTCCTATCTCGCGTAGCTCGCCCCCTTTGTTGGCGTTGAACATAAAGGCCACCTCGTCGCAACCCGTAGGCATAAAACCAGCGGTCTGCGAAATATCCACCCTGAAGTTGGCATCTTTCATACCCAAATCGGACAGTATGGGCTGTATTTGCTTTTGCAACAAAGTGGCAGCCTCCTTACGCAAGGCGGTAAGTTGCGTTGCCAAAGCATTCAGTTTCTTTTCCGAAAGGGATAGTGCTTTGCGAGCTTCTTCTATCCTGCCATCGAGCGACGACACCATTTGCAACTTATCGTCCAAGCTGTTTTGTACTTCCAATAGCTCGGCTATGGTGTTCACTCCATGTTTGGTTTGCAGCCGATAGATAGCATCCAAGCGTTGGGTTACCTCCTCTTGACGCTGAGGGGAATATTGTATTTCTGAATCTATCGACTCTATTTCCGAAAGTATGTCACGCAGTTCTATAAGGCACGAGTCAAATCTATTATACAGTTCGCCTATAGATGAATGGTAGGCAGCCACCTTAGAGAGCAATGTTTTGCACGACTGCAACCTCGACACTACCGCATCGTCGCTATCGTCGCAAGCCACTATCACAGCCATCAAGTTGCTTTTTATGCTTTCGGCATTAGCCAGCAGTGTCTGCTCCTGTTCCAGTTGTTCCTGCTCTCCGTCCTGCAATTGCACTTGTTGCAACTCGTTAAACAAAAACTGATGATAATCGAAGTCGGCTTTATCCTTACGTTCTTGCTCTTCGAGGTTGTGGAGTTCGGTTTTCAGTTTCTTATACACATTGTATTCTTGCTTATAGCTGTTCTTGCAATCTTGCGAGCTACACATAACATCGAGTAACGACAGCTGGAAGTCTGAATTTTTCAGTGTAAGCGTTTGATGTTGCGAATGTATATCCAAAATATAAACCCCAAGCTCCTTCATTACCTGTAGCGAAGCCGGAGTGTCGTTGACAAAAGCCCTGGATTTGCCCGATGGTTGTATTTCGCGACGTAGCAACAAAGTATCGTCGTAATCCAAATCATTATCATCAAAAAAGGACATCAAGTCCAAACCCTTTATATCAAATGTGGCTTCTACCACACATTTCCTATCCTTTTCAAACAGCACCTGCACATCGGCCCTTTGGCCCAGCAGCAAGCCCAAAGCACCAAGTATTATACTCTTGCCCGAACCGGTCTCGCCCGTAATGGTGGTAAAGCCCTTGGCGAAATTTATATCCAACGATTTTATGAGTGCGTAATTTTCTATTGTAAGATGTTGTAACATAGTTTTTAAATATCTATCTCTCCTTTACCGTAACGTATTACTTCCAAATTGCCGTTGCTACAATCTACCACCGTAGATGGAATGTCTTGGCCAATGCCTCCATCTATTACCATATCCACCCTTCGGTGAAACAGTTCATGAATAAGTTCGGGATTGGTAAGGTATTCGCTTTCCATGTCTTCGTTCTCCACCCTTACGGATGTAGCCAGCATAGGGTGACCAAGCATTTCCAATATGGCATGAGTTATAGGATTGTGAGGCACACGCAAACCAATGGTTTTATTAGGGTTTTGATATATACGAGGTATGTTGCCGTTGGCATCCATTATAAAAGTGTAAGGTCCCGGCAGGCAGCTACGCAACAGCTGATAGCTGTCCTTGTCCAGAGGTTTGGTATAGTCCGAAAGCTGACTTATATCGGTGCAAAGCAACGAAAACTTGGCCTTACCCAGCGATGTACCTTTAAGCAGAGCCATATTTTCCACAGCCTTCTTGTAGTTCATACTACATGCAAAAGCATACAAAGTGTCGGTAGGAAGCACTATAATTCCTCCATTTTCCAAACATTTCACCACTTTAAGAACATCTTGATAATTAGGGTTCTCGTCGTATATCTTTAGTATCATATATCAATTATTTTCTCTTGCAAAGATAAACAAATTTATTGTATTATGGTTACATCGCCTTTAAAACTTCCTTTTTGGTTGTCTTCGCACACAATATCGCAAGTATACATATACACCCCTGACTGACATTTTTCTCCCTTATAGGTTCCGTCCCAACAATCGTTGATGTCGTTTGTTTCGAACACCTTTTCGCCCCAACGCGAAAATATTGCAATATGAAACTCGCGTATCCATTCGCCACGGAAACACATTTTGTCGTTCACACCATCATCGTTTGGCGAAAAAGCATTGGGAATAACAAGATTAGGCTGTCCACATATAAGTTCTATCGAATTTATCTTCAAAGTATCAATATATTTACATTTGTTGGTATCTGTGGCAGTAAGAGTATATATAGTTGTATCTGTTGGATAGGCCAATGTAGTATAATTATAAGGCTCGTCCACTGTTTCGGAGGGTGTCCATAAATAACTCACAGTCGGTATTTGCGTTGCCGAAAGGCGTACCGATTCGCCTTTGAATATTGTATGCTTGTCTGCCCATACCTCTATCGAGTCGAATGTATGTATTTGATGCACTTGTACCGTATCTGTCAACATACAACCCATAGCGTCGGTTACAACAAATGTGTATATTCCGCTACACAAATTTTGTATATAGCTATCTGTTGCTCCGTTGTTCCATTGATATGTATAAGGTTCGGTACCATCTGTAACATCTATAGATATAGTTCCATCGCAATCTCTGCTGTTGCACGATGGCACAGATGTTTTAGATGCTTTAAGTTCGTTTTTTATACCCAATGGTATGGTATCGTACATCACACAATTGTCTCCATACTCTATTCTAACTATGTATATACCTATACAAAGATTGTTACGCACCGTATCACTACTATAATTATCGAGCCATTGCACTGAGTATTCCCCTTCGTAGCCATAAGGCATGGCTATGGATATGCTGCCATCGCATACCTCGGCACACCACGTCGGTTCTACAACCTTTCTTATTTCCAATGGTTCGGTAACAGGCACCGTAAAGTTTGTAGACGCTACACAGCCTTTCGAATCCATAACCGTTAAGCTATGTTCGCCGGCACAAAACATTGGCGATAAAGTATCTTCCACATTATCCCATATATATATGTAATCGGGTGTACCATTATTTATCGATAATTCAACCGTAGCATCGCACTTACTATAGCACGAGGGAGGTATTACTTCGAGGTCGAGAGTCATAAGGTTAAAGTCGGCCAATATACTATCCACACCTTCGCAGCTATCACTATTCACCACCTTTACATAATAATATATAGGTGTATCTACATATATATTAATATTAGGCACAGTCATATCAAAGTTTAAAGTATCGGAAAAATCACGTTGTGTAGACCATTGGTACGACACTATATTGCTATCATCATCTGTTTCGATAGTAAAAAGCAACGGGTTGATACACGATAACGAATCGTATACTATGTTTGTTTCTATAACATGAGGAAGAAGTGTTTGCAACATTGTATCTATACAGATGCCATTATCTACCAATAAAGCAAGAGTAATAGGATTTGTAAAAGTAATATAAGGATTAGCTATAGTACTATCACTCACCTCGCTACTCAACCATCGGTAAGTATATCCGGCTATGGGTTGCATACCGAGTTGTACTATATTGGTTCGGCAAGCATATATGGTGTCTAATGTAGAAGTTCCATTGCCCAACACTACCAATTCTTTTGTAATGGTATCGGATTTCCAACAACCTTTTTCAATTCTTGCAATAAGTGTTACTTGATATACACCAGGCTGTGTGTATATATGAGTAGGATTTTCTTCGGTAGAATAAGTACTATCACCAAAATACCAATAATAAGTATCGCCTCTACTATAGTTTTGAAAAGTAATGGTATCGGGACTGCAACCGGCAGTTGGAATCATAAATTCTGCCACAGCAAAATCGTCTATTATATTCATTTTAAATATACCGTTGTTGCAGTTCGAACTGCGATTTACTGTATCCCACGCACCACTCGTAGTAGGGAAGTTTTGAGTACCCGAACAGCTGGCACAAACCGATTGGTACAACGTTCCTTTTTTATCGAAACGGCTGGTACCACCGTCCACATGGTCGCCACCGCCATCGGCTTCGGTAAGGTGCACCTCGCCAAAGAATGTGGCATACTCCAAAGCCGACGCATCGTCTTTCATAGCCATAATGTAAAAGTCCTGCCCATCAGTAGCGTCCTGTATGGCATGCAATGAAGTTTGCATACCTGCAGTGCCGTAGGTGTTCCACGTTATTATTTCGCCATTGATATTGTATCCACAAAAGTCTCGTCCCCAACCTGCACAATACACTTTGTTACATATATCCACAGCAAAAGCAGTAGGACTGATATTGGGTCGACCTGTACCTGTGCCAAACACAGTACTCCACACCAGAGTGTCCAAATTGGGTTTGAAACGAGCCAACAATTGTCCGCTATTAGGTGTGTTATAGTTGGCATTATATATCATAGTGCTACCATAGGCTCTTGTCTGTCCAAATATATAGACATCACCGGTTTTTGCCACCCTCACAAAATAAGCTTGGTCGGTGGAATCGGAACCATACAATGTCGACGACATAAGCTGTGTGCCATGATAAGAAATTTTGCTTATAAAACAATCGGCACCACCACCTTCGTATGCGGTTTGATAGGCATTGGAAGAGGTAACAAAGTTGGTAGAATTGGTTCCACCTGCCACCAACAAGTTATAATCTTTGTCGGTATCGATAGAAAATACCGCATCATCGCCACTGCCTCCTATATAGCTACTCCACAAAAGATTGCTTAGGTTATAATCCAGTTTAAACACCACGCCATCTTGTTGTCCACCATAGTTTGGTTGAAAACAACCCTGTGTAACGGGAAAATTGTTCGAAAAAGTGCATGTACCAACATATATATTGTTGAGATCATCGGTAATGAGTTCACCTCTTGCACCGTCGCCATAGTTGCAATAGAGCGAATCGTTGCCACCGAATATGATGTCATAGTTGTTGTTCGAAAAACTTCTTTTGTAGTTAAGGCCATCGTTTCCTGTACCCCCTATGTAGGTAGAAGCCGGCAATTGAGTGCCATCGGCACTTAGTCGCGAAACGAAGATGTCCACACCATTAAAGTAGTTTATATGTGCAGTATATCCGTTAAGGCCCAAATAACTTACCTGTGTTCCACCATTAAACGTGGTGTCGTAGGCATTGGGTGTAGTGGGAAAGTCGGCACTTCCTGTAGTCCCCATTATTACCAATTCCTGAAATTCGTTTACATACATACTATGAGGCATGTCGGCGTATGCCCCTCCCAAATATGTAGCGTATATCCTTGTATCGCCGTCCGAGTTCAGTTTAAATATTCCCACGTCGGCATTGCCGTTAAATGTAGAATCGATGGCACCCAATTGTGTAGGATATCCCACCCCAAACACTACTCCGCTGCTGTAGGTATTGCCATACACATCGTAGGTTGCAGTAGTGCCCCAGTTGTCGGCGGTGCTACCGGTATAAGTACTGAATATCAGCGTGGGGTCTATCACCAATGGTAGTTCTTTGTTGTAGTGTCCCACTGCAAAAGACACCGTGTTTTGCTTTCTGTCGAGGACATATTGGCAATCCACCTTGATTTGTTTGCCGTCTACTATCTGAAAAGCGTATGGTTCCACTTCCACTATATCGGTTATAGAAGTTTTCACCAATATATTGCCGTTGCGTATACTTAGTCCGTCCACTCCCTCATACTTTAGGACTATATCGGCAGGATTGCCACCGTGCTGCACCACAAAGTCGTACTTCATTTGATGTTTTTGCCCATAAACATTCATATCTATATTAGTATACAAGCCGGTGTATGCTATATTGTTGTACACACCCACTCTGCTACTCCACTTTGAACGGTTGTTGCCTATATAATAATTTTCGTAGTAATCTTGCTTATCTTTGCCCTGTATGTCGGGTATTTTAGCCCCTTCGAAATGCACTTTGTAGGCATGAGAGCGATAAGTTTTGTTTCGAGTGCGGTCCACTTCCGGATTTTTACCCGTAGGATTTTTGGGGTCGGAAAGCAATATGGTAAAGCAACGGTCTTCGAAAAACAGAGTGGCATTGGTAAGCTGTGCCTTAAACCGTATATTACTATCCCATTGTGTTTTATTTTCCACAAAAGATATGCTTTGGCCCACGCCCAAAGTGTCGCGGTGCTTGTGGGCAAAGGCTACCGACAGCGTTAGAAAAACCACTGCCATTATGCTTATTATGTATCTATATTGTTTCATACTAATCACTTTTTTCGGGGCACAAAGTTACAAAAAATATTGCAATACAACAAACGAGATATTATTTTTTTTATTACGTGTTGTTCTTATTCGTCGTTTGATATGTTCAGTTTTTCGTTGCCCCATATCTTTTTTGTAATGTCTATGGCTTCCGATATTTTCATATTATCCACCGCTTCGAGGCTACGTTGTATAAATATGCAGTCGGTAAGTTGGGCATTGTCTCTTACTATGTCTTCGGCCAAAGCGTCGCAAGTGGGTGCTCCACAAAAGCAACAATCGGTTTGTGGCAACATGTTTTTAATCTCTCTTATACGCTCCATCTTTTCCAAAGCCTTAGATATATCTTTGTCGAGCACCATCATCGAGCGTGGTTTTATACTCTCTACCATGCTGTTTTTGGCCAAATAGTCTCGCTCTTTGTTTATCTCGAGGTCGCGAGTGGTTTCGCCATTGCGTTCGCGTTCGGCCACCTTTCTGGCTCTGGCATACATGCATTCGCTTACCAAGAAACGATTTTCGCACACCAGCACACCACCGGCACAGCTTTGGTCGCAGGCTCTGAGTTCCAAAAACTCTATACCTTCTATCTCGTCGTTTTCCACCTTTTCGAGGAACTCTATCACATTGTCTATCTCGTCGATGGATAGCGAACGCTTGGCCATGCACAAACGGCGTTCGCCATTGGTGAGCGACGAAAGTATGGCATCGGACGACAAACGAGCCTTCGAAAACTGAGGGGCTACATAGTTTTTGCCTTGTTCTTTTATCTTTTTATAAACCCTATTGTATAGCACGTCCATGTTTATCACACCATTTATTATCGATTTTTCTTCGCCCACCGGGCTCTTTACTGCCGCTATTTTGGCGGCACAAGGTGTGATATAAAACAAACCTATATCGTCGGGGTTGCAGCCTTGCTCTTCCAACAGCTTTCGGGCATACATGGCGGTGATGTCGACGGGTGGTTTTACGGGTATGATATTGTTTACCAGCGACGGGAACTTCACCTGTATCAGCCTCACTATGGCAGGGCAAAAGGCCGAAATAAGAGGGTAATCGTCGGTGTGGTCGCGGGCATAAAGGTTTTTGAGGTATGCGTATATCGACACTGCCGACTCTATTTCGAACACATGATTAAAGCCCAGCTCGTAGAGTACTGCATATATTCGCGATGGACGAATATCGGTAGGAAACTGCCCCAAAAACACGGCAGGAACCAACGCCACACGGCATTTATAATCGAAAATGCTGTCGAAGTCGTCTTGTTTGAGGTATATGGCTTTCGAAAAACACACCTTGTAGCACTTGCCACAGTCGATACAGCGATTTTCGAATATCCGAGCCTTGCCGTTGCAAACCCTTATTGCCTCGGTAGGGCATATCTTCATGCAGTGCGAACAGCCTATACACTTATCCTCGTCTATTTGCAGTGCATGATAAAACGTATTCTTTTCCATCTCTTTTTTGTTTTGATTAGTAATAAAACTTCTTTATGTTTGCACCCTTGTCATTGTCATCTCTCTGCTATAATCCTACTCTACAAAACACACCTCCATCTCTACCGTTGTTCCCTCGCCTACCTTTGTGTTCACCACAAGTTTGTCGACATTCTTTTTGATATTTGGCAATCCCATTCCTGCACCGAAGCCCATATCACGCACTTCGGGGCGTGCAGTGGAATAGCCCTCCTGCATTGCCAACTCCAAATCGGGTATGCCGGGACCGCGATCCTCCACTTTCATAAATATCTTTTCGCTGTCGATGTCCACGTATATGGTGCCACCATAGGCATGAGCTATGGCGTTGACCTCGGCTTCGTATAAAGCCACCACCACTCTTTTTATCACCACCGGCGAAAGGTTGAGCTGCTTAAGCGTTTTCTTTACTGCGCTCGATGCCGCTCCCGCATTTACAAAGTCGCCTTCTATTATGCTATATTCAAAGTGCATAATTGTTCCTTTCTTTTATTAATGGTTGCTAATACAATGGTTCCATGCCTTGTGTGTACAATATACCCGAAGCCTTAAACATCGAGTATTCGCACTCTATAAGAACCATATCGTTTTCTTGTGCCAGCTCTATCATTTCGGGCGTGGCCTTTTTTTGTCGCACAAACACTATCACTTGCAGGTTGGCCATCTCGCAAGTGCGTATGGTTTGCACATTGCATAGCCCCGTCAGCAGCAACGGACAATCGTGCAATGTAAGCACATCGCTCATCAAATCGGACGAGAATGCCTTCGTAATATCATCGTCGAGATGCTCTTCACCGCAACGTATCGTGCCGTTCAAAACATTTGTTATTTCCCTTATTGTCATACTTCGCATATTTTTATGAGTTAAGAACTATGTGTGTCTACCAACTACAGACAGACAACAAGCCTCAACCGTTTATTGTTTCTTCTTTTAAAAACCGGGTAAGCTGAAATACAATGTAGGCACTATCAGCAAGAAGCCTATCACTATCATCATCAGCAAAAACTTCCACACCCATTTCACCCACACTCCGTATGGTATCTTTGCCACACCCAAGCAGCCTATCAGCACCCCGCTGGTGGGTGTTATCATATTGGTAAACCCGTCGCCGAATTGAAAGGCCAGCACCGTGGTTTGTCGGCTTATCTCTATAAGGTCGGCAAACTGTGTCATTATAGGCATGGTGAGGGCTGCCTTGGCACTGCCCGACGGCATTATGAGGTTGAGCCCCGTTTGGAACACATACATCACCGCCACACTTGCCGTTTCGCCCAGCGAGGCCAACGACTTGGTGAGGCCGTAGAGCAATGTGTCTATCACTTTGCCATCGGCAAGTATGAATATTATACCGCTTGCCAAGCCCACCACCAAAGCGGCAGTCATTATGTCTTTGGCACCTTCGATGAAGAGTTTCACTATGCCATCGGCCGTTTCGCTGTTGGCAATGCCGCTAAACACGCCCATGGCCAAAAACAATGCCGATATTTCCATCACATACCAGCCATAGCCAAGCACGCCCACCACCAAATAGATGATGGTAAAAAGCAATAGGTTGAGTATGAAAAAGTGTACCGATTTACGCAAGGCCAAGAATCCCAAAAGCACAAACAAAGCCGTAGCCACAGGTATGATAGGCAGCGACGCAGTGGCGGCACCTATAGTGATGGTGGTGTAGGTGTAAGCAAAAGAATAGTACACCATTGCCGCCGACAGCAGCAGCCATACCACCCAAGCAGCCTTGGGAGTGTGGTAAGTTACGCCCTCGCCATCTTGGTCTTCGGCTCTCTTACGCCAATATTCGTCGAGTTTATATACCGGACTTTTCGAAGGGCTGCGTTTTATGCGACGGGCATACAATAGCACAAACACTATCATCACCGTGGTGAGCACCAGCCAGCACACCAAGCGGTATTCCAAACCCGAAAAGATAGGTATTTGGGCTATGCCCTGAGCTATGCCAATGGTGAACGGATTGAGCACCGCACCGGCAAACCCCACATGGGCAGCCATATAGCAGATACATACACCCACTATGCTGTCGTAGCCCATGCTGATGGCCAAAGGCACAAAGATGATAACAAAAGCTATGGTTTCCTCACTCATGCCAAACACCGCACCGAAAACCGAAAACATTATCATGATAAGCGACAGGATAAGATTGTCGACACCGATTTTTTGGAACACCTTGTATTTGTTCATCTTTTGTATCTTACGCAAAAAGGCTTTAACGCCCACATCGATGCTGTGGCTGCTATTGAGAATCCAAAAAGCACCACCCACCATGAGTATAAATATAACGATGTCGGCCTTGTCGACAAAGCCCTTAAAAAACGAAGTGAACACCTGCCAAGTTTGAGGCGAGCTTTCAACATAATGAAACGAATCGTTTACAACCACCATGCGTTGACTGCCATTAACGGTGATTGTTTCGCGCACAAACTCGCCACCCGGCACTATCCAAGTAACGACGGCAGCAGCAAGTATAAGAAAAAACACTATTGTAAATGTGTGTGGTATCTTTTTCATCTCTATTCTTTTTCGTTATTATTTTTTTTGCAAAGATACAACTTTTTTTTGAATTACAAAGCTGTTGTCAAGCCCGACTTACTTCGTTGAAATAGAAATAAAGAATTATAAAATTCAGGCCATAAATAAAAAAAGTGTTACAAATGATTTGCGAAATACCGACTTCATTGATTTGCCATCAATCATTATCCTTTTCGTTCTCCATTTGCAATCTAATCAATGCTGTTTGGCGAGAAATCTCGTCTTGCAGTTCATCAGGTGTAGGAAGTACCAGCTTATATTTTGTAGCGAACAATTGTTCATTACCTTTCAACACCGAATATCGAGCAATATTTTCGTCTGTCTCAGAACAAAGAACAATGCCAATTGTTGGATTATCATCAGAACCACGTCGCAATTCATCATACATTTTCACATACATGTCCATCTGCCCTACGTCTTGATAGGTAACCTTGTTCAACTTAATATCAATCAAACAAAAACATTTAAGTATGAAATTGTAAAAAACCAAATCCACATAATAATCTTCGAGTGGAGTTCGTATAAGTTGCTGTCGTGCAACCAAAGCAAAACCTTTGCCCATCTCCAATAAAAAATGCTCCATATTGTCGATGATACCTTGTTCTATTTTACTCTCAGTATAACCTTTCGAACCATCTATTCCAATAAATTCCAAAACAGTCGGGTTCTTTATCATTTCAAATTTATCACGCTCATAGCATGCTGTTTTCTGCCGCATTTCATTTCTCACCTCCGATGACATTTGAGAAAGCAACATGCGTTCGTAATACTGAGTGTTTATATTACGATTTAATGTTCTAAAGCTCCACATCTCTTTTGCGGCTTCGCGCATATACCAATCTCTGGCGGCTTTCTCCGGAACTCGCATTAAGCGTTCATAATGCGACCATGGAAGCAATTCTAACAAGCCCGATGATTGGTCAGACACTGTCTGACCTTTTTCGGACAATGTTTTATTCCCTTCCGCAGGCAATGAACTCCCAAATTGGTCAGACACTGTCTGACCAATTATATAATCATGAAACTCAATATAAAACCGTTTACAATTCTTTATATGAGTCAGAGAATACCCTACCCCATATTCTTGCGTCAAAGCTTTTGAAGCTATCGAACTGACTCTGCTACCATAGTCGGCACGCATTTTACCTTTTTGCTCTTGCTCTACAATTCGTTTACCTATATGCCAATTGGTATATACTTGACCATAATTGATTGCAGTATAAACCCTCTTCAAATTAACTTGTACAATTTGCTTCAACTCTTCTACAAAAAAATGCTCATCTTTTGTCAAAGTTTCTTTTTCATCAAAGGGTATCTTTTTCATCTCTATTATTTTTCGTTATTATTTTTTTTGCAAAGATACAACTTTTTTTTGAATTACAAAGCTGTTGTCAAGCCCGACTTACTTCGTTGAAACAGAAATAAAGAATTATAAAAAGCCGGGCAATAAATAAAACTTTTCAGAGTTATTCTTATACTTTTTCGCAAAAGCGAAGAAGCGCGTACATTGAAAGAATAGATTTTGAGGCAAACAGGGGTAAAAAAAACTAAGAATAACGATTTTTCACAAACTTTGATTGCAACGCGGCAAGTCCGCAACCAAAACAGATTACCCGCGAGATACGAAAGGAAGTATTTCGATGAAAAGAGAGAAAGGCAAAAGTTCTAAAAAACAATATCTAAGCCGTTTAGGGTGTGATTTTTTGGGAAAGTTGCCTTAAGATAGGCGAACCGAAACAGACTGTTTTCGAGGTCGGAAAAATATTCCTTCGAAAGCAATGGTCGACAAACTTCGATTACTATGGTCGACAAACTTCGATTAGCATAGTCGACAAAGTACGAGAGCGATGGTTCGCTTATGCCATAAGGACACCCTGCTTATGGCATAAGGAGGGCTTCCTTATGGCATAAGGAGACCGCCCTTATGGCATAAGGAGACTATCGCAATCGAAGTTTATCGACTATCACTCTCGAACTCTTTCGACTATCACTCTCGAAGTTTGTCAATCATCATTCTCGAACAAAACGCAAATTAACTGAAATACAAACATATAAAAACACAACAAAATGGCTATAGGATATTTAAAGAAAAAACAGAAAGTAAACCACAACGGCGAAGTGAAAGATGTTTATTTGGCCAAGGTGTGCTACGCCAATTATGTGGACCTCGACCGCTTGGCCGACGATGTGTCGAAAATGTGTTCGGCATCGCCCGCCGATGTGCTTATGCACGTGAGGGCTTTGGAGCAGTGCATAGGTTGGCACTTGGCACACAGCAATGTGGTGAAACTCGACAGCCTCGG
>JAFWZP010000035.1 GCA_017522255.1 Bacteroidales bacterium
ATAGTGGCAGTGTCTGCCACGGGTTCAGAGTGCTGCACTGCCGGTGGGCGGCTTTGCTGTGCCACGGTGGCGGTGGGCTGCAACGGGGCTTGCTCCCAAGCACTATACAGCACCACGCCCACGCCTACAAGCAACAACAGCGCTGCCGCTACCCTATAAACCACAGCAGGCAGAGACAAACGGCTACGGCGAGGCGGCGTGCTCTGCATCATCTGCAACAGCTTTTCGCGTTGCTTATAGCAGTGGCGACGTATGGCCAATTGGCGGATAATTATTGCATCCACTTCCCATTCTTTGGGTACTTCCTTGTGGTTAAGAAAATAGTCGTAGAGCCGGTCTTGGTCGTCGCCTTCAATACTGCCGTCGTAAAACAAAGCCAGCAAATGTTCTATTTCTTTATATGTTTTGTCATCAATATCCATCTCTTTTTTGCAGTTTAAGTATTACTTCTTTCATTTTTTCGTGAGCAGTTGCCAATGTAGTTTTCACTCTGTATTGCGATACATTCAACATTTCGGCAGTTTCGCGAATACTTTTTTCGTCCATATCACGTGCTTGCACCACACTCAGTTCAAACGATGTCAAAATATCCAATGCCCTATCGCAATATATGCTTTGTTGGTCGCGATAGTCTATATCACCATAGGGTGGCGATATATCCTCCATATCCATATTTTTTATACATTCAGCTTTCTGCTTTTCTTTTTTTATATCTCGTTTAATCAAATTCTTCAATATCGTTGTCGCATATGCCTCTATATTTTCTATATAAGGTAATAAGTACCTTTTATGCCACAATATTGTCAAAGTTTCTTGGGCATAATCGTCGGCATCTTTAAGGGCTACATCATTTTTTGTAACACTGTTTACCAGCACAGGGTGCAATGCCAACAGTTTTATTCTTATATTTTCATCGTCAATATCTATATTCGACATATTTGTACAATATACGTCTGTACTATTGTTTTTATTTCACATAATCGCCAAAAAAATATTTGTTTCTACGTCTATCTATTTATATCTATCCCAAGAAATATTTTTGCTTGGCAGAAGTCTTTTCACCTATATGAGTCAAACAATAGTCAAATTCGTCGAAACATTAACGTTTTTTATTACTTTTCTGTGTCATATTTTTCTTTTTTAAGGTTTAAAAGATCCTATTAACGCAGATCGTAGCTCATCGAAAAGAAGTCTGTTGCCATAAAGCAACTTCTAAAAATTCCACGTTTCGGAGCAAGTGTTCATTTTTTATAAGAGCTTTTGCGTCGTTGACATTCCGCAAATCATTAGCTAAAGCATTTTTTTAGAAACTGCCATAAATTAATTTATCCATACAATAAATAATCTCTATTTTCGTTTTTATCGCAATTAAATCACTTACTACGATAAAAAAGAAATCTTATGGAAACAAAAAACATTCCCTACAAGCCCGGTGCTTTGAAGTTGTGCATAATTGCACTAATATCGTTGTTGTTATTGATACCATTGGTTATGGTTCAAGGTTTGATACATGACAGGTCATCGACAAAAGAAACAGTAGAAGAAGAAATAGCTAATTCTACAGCCCAAAGTCAAACAATTGCAGGACCCGTTATCTTTTATGAAGAAGTTGAAACAAAAAACAATAAACATAAAGAAACATTACAATGTTTAATATCAAATACATTAAACTACAATAGCAACATAGAAACAGAAACATTGCATCGCTCTATATACGATGTTGTGGTTTACAACTCCAAAATAAAAATTGATGGTACGTTTAAGGTAACAAAGAAATTGCTAAACAAAAAGTGGTGTTACCTATATTTCAGTATTTCGGATTTGAAAGGACTACAATCCATACCCGAAATAAAAATCTGCGACTCTACTTATACACTCGAATTAGACAGAGAAGATATTAAAGAAAAATATAACTACACCCGAAACGGTTCGTATTTCGAATATAGTACCAACACATTGACCGCCAAAATAAACTTACCTGAAAACATGATTGAAGGTCAAGAGTTGAAATATGAAATGACACTGAATATAAAAGGCACAAAAGAACAAACCTTCGAACCATGCTCCGAAATGACCACATTAACTATACAATCGTCCTATCCTCATCCAAGTTTTATCGGCGACTTTTTACCCACAAAACGCAGTGTTACAGATACAGGATTTTCGGCAGAATGGTCGGTGCTTGGCATGAATGTGGCAAGCAACTCAGATGGTATGGGTGTAGCTTTTGTAAATCCATCAGACCCATATCTCCAATCTGAACGCACTTCTAAATACGGATTTTTAATAATTGCATTAGTTTTTGTGGCAGCTCTTTTGGCTGAATTTATATCTCGAAAAGAAATAACCATTGTACAATATGCCATTGTAGGACTTTCGTTGGTTTTGTTCTATTCGTTGCTGATATCGTTCTCCGAAATTACAGGATTTGGATTAGCATATCTGATATCGGCAATAATGACAACCCTTGCACTTATGTTTTACTTCCGAAGAATGCTTAAAAACAAAGCTGCTTACTTCGTAGGAGGATTCGTTGGATTAATGTACATAATCAATTATATTATTATCCAAATGGAAACATTCTCGTTGCTTACCGGATCGTTACTACTATTTATCATGCTTTTGGTGTTGATGTATTTTACTTCAAACATGAACAACATTAGCACAAAAGATACTACAGAAAATTAGCAAATAAAGTTATATCAAAGATTCTAACGCTCGACTTTTTTTCAGCGTTAGAATCTTTAGTCCTTATCCCATACACCGAAAGATGTATAGGCAACTTCCAAAAATTCCACGTTTCGGAGCAAGTATTCATTTTTTATAAGAGCTTTTGCGTCGTTGACATTCCGCAAATAACTCGCAAAGCAATTTTTAGAACTTACCTATAGTAACACAACACAATGTTACAAAATCCGCTACTTTCCAAAACAAAAAAAATAAAACTTCGAAAAGTTCGCAATATATCTAAAACTTTTCGTACTTTTGCAAAAAGTTTTCTGTATACAGCAAACTTTTTCGCAGTAAAGATAAAAAGATAAACAGCTTTCAACAATATTATTTGCTGTACATCGTTATTAATCGAATAATTGAATAATATATATACATCATAAATGGAAAGAAAAGTAAGGGTGCGTTTTGCACCAAGTCCTACAGGACCGCTACATATAGGCGGAGTGCGTACTGCATTGTACAACTATTTTTTTGCCAAACAACATGGTGGCGATATGATTCTCCGCATCGAAGATACCGATCAAACACGTTTTGTACCCGGAGCCGAAGACTATATAATAGAAGCCCTTACATGGCTTGGAATAAAGTTTGACGAAGGAGTGCACATTGGTGGCAACTATGGCCCCTACCGCCAATCGGATCGCAAACCCATGTATAAGCAATATGCCGACCAACTTATAGAAACCGGCTGGGCATACTACGCCTTCGACAAAGCCGAAGACTTGGACAAGATACGCAAAGAATACGAAAGCCAAAAAAAGAATTTTCAATACGACTGCAACACCCGCAAGGATATGCAAAACTCGCTTACCCTTTCGGCAGAAGAAGTGAAGCGACGCATCGACTCGGGCGAACCCTACGTGGTACGCTTTAAATTTCCTGCCGACACCGAAATAGTGGTTCACGACCTTATACGTGGCGATGTGCACATGAACTCCAACCTTTTGGACGACAAAGTACTATTCAAATCGGACGGAATGCCTACCTACCATTTGGCCAACATCATCGACGACCACACCATGGAAGTGTCGCACGTGATACGCGGCGAAGAGTGGCTACCCTCGGCACCACTACACGTAATGCTATACAAGGCCTTTGGTTGGGAAGACACCATGCCACAATTTGCACACCTGCCTCTACTGCTAAAACCAGATGGCAACGGCAAGCTAAGCAAACGCGACGGCGACCGTCTTGGATTCCCCGTGTTCCCATTGGAATGGCACGACCCTAAATCGGGCGAAATATCTTCGGGCTATCGCGAAAAAGGATACTACCCCGAAGCAGTGGTAAACATTTTGGCTTTCCTTGGTTGGAATCCCGGTGTGGAACAAGAAATATTCAGCATGGACGAGCTGATAAAGCTATTCTCGCTCGAACGAATAAGCAAATCAGGTGCCAAATTCGACGTAGAAAAAGCAAAATGGTTTAACCATAAATATCTTCAAACCAAAACCACACAAGAAATAGCCGCACAGTTTATGCCTATACTACAACAAAAAGGCATAGATGCCCCTGCCCAACTAGTAGAAAAAGCTGTGGAACTAACCAAAGAACGCGCTAGCTTTGTAAGCGACCTATGGGAACAAACAGCATTCTTTTTTGTGGCACCAACCGAATACGACCCTGCAGTAATAAAAAAACGTTGGAAAGAAGATGTGCCCACACACCTGAAAAAAGTGATAGAAATAATAGAAAACACACCTTTTGAAAAACAAAAACTGCACGATGCCGTTATTGAAGAATACATCACAGCCAACCAACTAAACATGGGACAAATAATGAACTGCTTCCGCCTATGCCTGGTGGGTGCAGCCAAAGGACCCGATTTGTTTGAAATAGTGATGCTACTTGGCAAAGACGAAACATTGGCACGCCTACGCAGAGGCATAGAAACAATAAAACTATAAACAAATTAAAAAACGAATAATATTATGTCGACAGAACAACACACTAACGAACAAAAATCGTGCAATTCGTGCACCCACAAATGTTTGATAGCACTAAACATAGTATTGCTTATAGGATTGGCAGTACTGTATGTGCTCTTTTTTAAATCAACCTCGTGCAAAACCGACACACAAGAAGCAACGGCAATAGCACAATCGGTAGAAACTACCGACAACCCCACACTGACTATAGGATATATCGACACCGATTCACTTATGCTACAATACGACTTCGCCATAGAGCTAAACGAAAAGTTGGAAAGCTACACCCGTCAGGAAAACGACTACAAAGACATGATGATGCGTTTCCAAAACGACTACAACAACTTCCTAAAAACCGGTGCTTCGCTAACCCTTACCGAACAAAAGAAAACCGAAGAATCGCTAAAAAAACGTGCCGACCAATTGGCCAAAATGGAAGAAAAACTAATGAACGAACGAACCAAATTGGAAACAGTCATACAAGTAGACCAAAAGAAAATGATAGACGCTGTGTATGCATTCGTTCGCGACTACAACGCAAAACATCAACAATTTAATGTGATACTCAAAAAATCGTTCTCCGAAAGTCCTGTACTATATATGGACAGCACCATGGACATCACCCGCGAAATAATAGACGGACTAAACGAAGAATACCGCAATGTAAAAGGAAAATAATCAAAATTCATTTCCCATATAACGAAAGGCCGGAACATTTGTTTCGGCTTTTTTTTGTTCAGTTGGCATTTATAACCATGCAATTTAGGCATCAAAAGTGCCATACTTACGGGTCAAAACTATGGGAGTTACGGGTCAAAAGTATGGCACTTTTGGGTCGTAACCCACATAGTTACGACGCAAAAAGATGGTAGTTGGCAACAACAGAAAACAAAAAA
Organism: Bacteroidales bacterium; assembly: GCA_017522255.1. Taxonomy (GTDB): domain Bacteria; phylum Bacteroidota; class Bacteroidia; order Bacteroidales; family P3; genus HGM05376. The sequence continues at coordinate 5,558 of JAFWZP010000035.1, forward strand.
GAGCGATACATGGGTATTAATCCAAATATCGCTCCTAAATAAAAAGAAAAATCAATCTATTCCATTTCTTTTGCTATCTTGGCAGCAAGGTCGGTAAACTCTTGCTGCGAAAGCGCTACACGTTCCTTTTTAAAATCGAGGTCCCCTACCCCATTGATAGGCACCAAATGAATATGAGCATGCGGAACATCAATTCCTATAACAGCCACACCCACTTTAATACAAGGCACAGCTTTGGCCAAAGCCTTAGCAACCTTTTTGCTGAAAAGATGTAAGCGTGTAAAAGTTTCATCGTCCAAATCGAAGATATTATCTACCTCTTTCTTAGGAATCACCAATACATGGCCTACAGCAATAGGCGATATATCCAAAAAAGCCAAACAATCTTCGGTTTCGGCCACACGGTAGCAAGGTATCTCACCATTGCATATTTTTGTGAATATTGAAGCCATAATATACTACTTTTAAATTTAACGTTGAACCGAAAGCACTTCAAAATTGATAGTACCAGCCGGCACTTGCACCTCTACTATATCGCCCACACGCTTACCCAACAAGGCTTTTGCTATAGGCGACGATACCGAAATCTTGTTCTTTTTGATATCCGATTCACTTTCGGGAACAATCTCGTAAGCTATCTTTGTATTTGTTTTTGTGTTTTTTATCTCCACTTTCGACAAAAGTAATATCTTCGAAGTATCCAATTTCGATTCGTCGAGCAAGCGAGCATTAGCCACCAAGTCTTGCAACTTAGATATACGAGCTTCCAACAAACCTTGAGCTTCTTTGGCAGCATCGTACTCAGCATTTTCCGAAAGGTCGCCTTTATCACGAGCCTCGGCTATAGCTGCCGAAGCCGCAGGACGCTCCTTAGTGATTAAGTAATTCAACTCTTCTTTGAGTTTTCTTAATCCTTCTTCGCTATAATATTTTATTTCTCCCATAACTTATCAGTTAAGATTAAATATTTTTACCTACTTATTATTTCTATGTTATTTAAGATAACTATAAACAAATATAGTCTATGTTTTGTTTTTGAGATACAATTAAAACATTAGGAAAGACCTTTACGGTCTTTCCTAATGCAAAATGTTATATGTACAAATCTTCGATTAGAAGTTCAATACAACTCCGATAGAGTGCGATCCTTTGAAAGGAGCAGCCGATCTATACGAATAATCTAAACCTACAGATGGAACAGGTTTGTCGCCTTTTTGTTTTGACAAAGGAATCTTCACTGTTGCACCGGCAGTAGGACCTGTCATAGCACTTGTGCGGTTAGCTTCGCTGAATATATCATTTTGATAAACGAAACCTGCACGTACTTGGAACATATCCAACAACGAATATTCGGCACCAATTATGAAATTATCTTTCATAAAAGCATTGGAAGTAAAGTTACCGGCCAATGTCAAACGTTGATCGTAAGCATCGAATAAAAAGTCGTAAGACAAACCTATATTCAAACTAGTAGGCATTTCGAACGATTGCGAACGTTCTTCAACAGTTTTAGAAACATCGCCCCAATCGGTAAGAGTACGAGCCAAACCGTCGCCCGAGAAACTCAAAGCAGGTCCGATATTCTTTAACGAAACACCAAATTTAAACTCACTTTCATCACCGGTTACATATTGGATACCTGCATCGATAGCAACACCCATTGCCGAAACGTTGTCGGTAGATTCGGAAATAACTTTGATGTTAACACCACCATGAATGCTCGACGAGAACGAGTGAGCATACATTACGTTGACATTAAACAACGATGGCGAGTAAGTACCATTACTTCCTTGTTCGGGACTTTCGACAGTGGTGATAGGAATATCGCCAAAACCAACGCCCATAATAGCAAAACCTATTACATCGGCATCGCCCAAACGTTGACCGAAACCAAAAGCATTGATAGAAGCACCATGACCACTAAACCATTGGGTATTTGAATAAATAACCTCTGTTTTGTTCAAGAAGGCCAAACCGGCAACGTTGGTATACGAAGCTTCAACACCTTGCGAACAAGCAGTATTCACTCCACCCCATCCCGAGCTACGTGCCCAGGGGTTTATTAGCAATTCACTTGCACCGGCAGTACCACGACGGTCATCATTCCCTGCTATAGCGGTCTCGGCTGATAGCACTGCTATCAGCGAAACCAAGACTAATATTTTACTATATCTATTTTTCATATCAATTTCTATATTTTATCTTCTAGTTAAATTAAAATTGGAATGCATTTAAATCAACCGGACGCATTGTTCCAAACCATTTCACTATTCTTTCACCCATTGGTGTTTTAACGTGGATTAAATACATACCACCGGATATTGGCAATCCTGTGTGTGTTTTCAAATCCCAATCCAATGTGTAGCCTGTATTTGCATTACCGGCATCACTTGGTGAAGGTCCTAAACGACGTACCAATGTTCCATCTACTGTATATATAGATACTGTAGAGTTTGCAGGAAGATTAGTTATACGTACACGTGTATCCAACTGACTCGAAGTTTCGTAAGCCGAGTTGCTATAGTATGGATTTGGAACAACTGCGATATTGTCTAATATAGAATTAGTCAAATCTTCGTTGTTTTCGTATTGATCAGTCAATGTTATTACATCGCTTGTCAATTCAAATTCATACATAGGATTGTTAGCGTTCAATTCTTCTACTCCTGAATGTGCAGGTTTGCTTTCGTTGTGGCTATAGAATTTAGAATATGGTTTCGACACATTTATATCTATAGTTACATCACAAGGTATTTCGTCGTACGAAGTAAATACAAATTCTTCTGATGTTACCAAAGGCATATTAACCCACATTACACTCGAGAATAAGAATGCCGAAGAGTCGCGCAATGCAACACAATATTTTTGATTTTCGGCAGTAAACAAACCATGATTAATGTGAGCACCATTGTCAACTTTTGTAGTCATCAAGCGATCCAACGACGACAACATTCTCCAAGCCCATCTACCCTCGTCATACGAAGGAGTAACATAGTTTTTGTATGCTCTGTCTTCTATCGATAAATCTTTATATAATTGGTTGTTTGCTCCAAGTACATATATAAAGTGACGGCCACCCATTACATAATCGCTCGAACCTAACATGGTAGTAGCTGTTGGATTCCACAACATATCTTTACCATTTTCTGATGGGTAACGAGAGTCTTCGCCAAACATTATGTTCAAGCGTTCACCTGTTTCGATATTGATAACATATCCTGGGAACCAACCCATACCCGAATCAGCTACAACTGTAACAGTTCTGCCTTTATCTTTTATTTCCCATATATAAGTTGTAGGATTACCTTCTTTATCAACCGAAGGAGCTGCACGCAATTGGAAACGACGTACATTACCCTCAGATTGTGTATAGTTTTCGCTCATTTCCAATACAGGACAACGAGTCCATTTAGATTTATCTTTGGTAATAACCACACGTATACTCGACACATTGCTCATATCGTTGTAGTTCAAAGAAGCATTGGTTGCAGGATCGTAATAAGTACGATATATCTTGTTATACGATTCTTTAAATCTGTTATAACCACCGTTAGCACCTACTTCTTTACCATTTTCATCCCATACAAATTTCGATTTGTCAGCCACAAAGTGACGGAACGAGAAACCGGGGTGATAATCCAATGTAGATACCAAAGCGTAAGGAGCCCATGTGCCATTAGAAGCAGACGACGATTGCAAAACTTTTTCGAATGTTTCGTTTTTATCCAAAGCGTATGTTTCTGTTCTATTATTATCTAAATCTAGAATGTATTTATAATAGTCTTCATCCAAATAACCACCGGATGATACTTGTACATCACCTGTTTGAGTTAAGAAAGTATTTCTATTCTCTTGTACAAATTGGTTACCTGCACGAATCCAGTTATAAGCCATATAGTTATCATTATCAGGCAAACCGGTTAACCACATTTTGGTAACATCTTCGAACTCCATAGTGGCACCCAAGAAAGTACCATCGTTGATATAACCACCACCGTAAGCACCTGTTGCTGTAGTAGAATTTACATCGATAGGCGAAGCAACAGCGTTAGCATTCGACAAGCATATCGATATACCCAAATCCAATATCAATTGTTCGTTGTAGCGAGCAATTGGGTGTTCTGATTTTATTTCGTAAACATCATCATATATAGCTTCACCATCTTTGCGAGTTACAACCCAAGTAGCAGCCGAATCAACGCCGGAGAACTTGATAATAAATTCGCCCGGTTTAACATTCAATGGGTCTACTATACGTATCGACAATGGACCATAGTTCTTTTCGTAACGAGGATGAGTTATAATCCAAGGATCGTTTACACCATTAGCTTCCATACTAGCAGCATGATGTGTAGGTTCTTGACCGGGAGCACCCATCAATTCTTCGATAGAACTTTCGGTCAAACGCAATACATTGTTTCCATTACCGAAACCTTCGATACGAGTGATTTCGGGCGAAGTGCCGTAGGCAGCTTGGATAATAGTACCACCATTTTCGTTAGATGGATCGTGAGGCATAACCTTTATAGCTTCGATAGAACCTTGTTTTTCGTTTTTACGACCTGCAAGGTAAGGAGTTTTTTGACCATCCAATTTACCTGCATCGGTAGGATCGTAAGCTTTGTAGCGGTTATGAGCGTATGCTATAGCTATAAAGTAGTATTCTTTGTTGTTTACCAAACGAGTGTTGTTGCCGGTAGCAAAAGCATCGTTGGCAATTCTGAAAGAGTGTTGTATACCTTTGTTAGCACCCGACACCTTAACCGAAGGCACCAAAGCACCAATAGAACCATTCATTTCGTAGTTAACCAATTTTCCGATAGGCAATGTTTTAGCGTCATCGTAATAGTTTTCGATATCGCATTGAGCTACCAAACGAGCTTTGGTTTCGTCGCCAAGGTCGGTAACCGAAACAGTAGCGTCTTTCAATTGATATATTTGATAACCTTCGAATTTGAACGATCTTTCTTCGTCGCTATATGGAATATTTTCGGTTTCTTGACGAGTAGTAACAACGATATTACCATTAATATCAGTCAAAGGATTGCCATCAGCACCACGAACAGTATCAGTTACAGTAACTAAATTAGATGAAAATCTAGCTATAGAAGGATCTTGTTCGTTGTATTTTTCGTTGTAGTTGTTAGAGTTAGGATTATCGTAAGTCAAATAAAGAATAACTTCGTTTTCCAATTCTTGAGCTACAAGAGTAGGAGCATCCGGACCATCGATAATTTTGAAACAGTTTTCGAACAACGATTGACATTTATCGTCTATTTGACGCAACAAAGCCACTGAAGCAGAAGGACCGCCACTTGCGGCTTGAGCGAAAGGAATACCCACTGTAATGTAGTTAACAGCACCCGGTTTAAGAGTAAACGGACCGGCAGACTGCATAAAACGACGGTCTCCTGCAGTATTTGAAGCACCATTACCATCAGTGTTCTTTTCAGTCCATTCAAAAGGAGCAGGTGTACCATCAGTACCCCAATTCCATGGGTCGCTATCACCGGGAAACATAAAGTCAGTACCTATTTCGGTAGTACCAGCAGCATTGATACCATCACCACCAAATCTCATACGGGTTTTGTTTTTCCAAACACCGGTTAGGTAGTTGTAGTAGTCATAAGCTTTTTCAGGTTCACCATTGTCGCCCGACGCATTGTTGTAGTATACAAAACGACGCATACCAAAACGTTCGTCATCTACTATGCCGTTACCAAAGTTTACACCATTGATTGCACAGTTGTTGACAGTTTCGCCCGGTTTGAAATACCAAACACCACCTGTTTCGTTATCGTAGAACAATTCAGCATCTTCTGACAATTGGATAGTATCATAACATTGTTTGTCTTCCAACCAATAGTTTTGCAAATACTTGCTATATTCAGGGTGATTTTTAGCTTTTTCGATATCAATTTTAGGATTATCACTTCCATCCGGATCCATATAAGGACCTTGGAAGAAGTCGATACCAACGGCAGGAGGATTTCCCGAATAAGTTTCGGCAGTACCCGAACCATCTTGGTCTTTACCATTGTAGCAATAACCCAAACCACGTTTTACGTCGCAACCTACAAAGTCGTCATGGGCATAACCTAAATCCGGGTCAACCCATTGACTGAAATAAGTATTAGCCAATTCGTAAGTAGAGCGGTTGATGATTTCGTAAGTATAGAAAGTCATGTTGTTGATTTCGTCGTTAGTAGAGAATGCGAAAGCTTGAGCACGAATTTCCAAACCGATAGCTTGACCACTCGATTCGGTGTGAGAGTTACCGTTATCGTTAAATACCCACCAAATAGTTTGGTCGCCTTTAAGCACTTGGTCAGAAAGGATACTACCTGTGATTTGTTGAGCACCACCTGTACCATTAGTTTGTTCCATAGAACGAGCAGGCTCGTATTTTTCGCCAGGAGCAAGGTTGGCTTTCAAAGTTTTAGGACATAATTCATTGTCGAAATCATAGTAAGGATAATCACCTTTAGTGTAATCGTATTCACCATCACCATCGGCATCAAAGAAAGGTGCCAAATATCTTGATTGGTTTTTGGAAGTGTTGCCATGAGCAGGCCATTCTTTTATTACATCAGGAATAAGACCTTCGTCATATTTTTCGTTTGGCATAGGAGCGCCATCTTCCGAGTAGTCAAACATACCGCGGAAAGTTTGCACTTCAGCTTGGGTGATTTTGTAATGTCTGTCGTATTCGTTACAAACATCCAACGATACAGTAGCTTGACCGTCCACAGTCAAAGGACCGGGCCAATAGTCGTCTCCCGAAGAACCGAATTTCAAAGCTGCAATACGAAGTTGGTCGTTAACGTCGGTACCACCAATCCAAAGAGCAGCACAATACATAGGTGTAGAAGAACCATTTGCCGGAATATAATACTTAGCAATGGCTCCATCGAACCACATATTACCATAAGCGTTGATAAGAGCACGCACATTGTTGATGTTCAACTCTGCAGTACTTTGAGCTCTTTTACAACGCGACTCATCTTTTGTTGCAACAGCCTTTCTTGCCATCTTCTTCGCACCGATATACTCGCGAGCCGTAGCTGTTTGAGAAAAAGAAGCACAAAGGAATGCAACTAATATTATTCTACTAAATATATTTTTCATCTTTATCTTATTTTACAAATTACAAATATGCTTCACTATTAGAATTGATAAGTTAATTCGAGACGTATCATACGAGGCGTAGAATAATTCCAACCGCTCATCAACATGATAGCATACAAATCTCTGTAAGAATCAGGATTCAAGTACGAATTGATAAGAGATTGAGTTTCGGGGTCTGTAAGATAACCATTATCATCGGGGTTACCTGTTACAGAGTATACGCCTAAAATATTGCGAATATCAAACAAGTTGCTTACAGCAACAGCGGCTCTCAAATAAGTTTCGCGTTTGTTTTTACCAACGTTGATAGTCCACATTTTATCTACAACAGCATCGATATAGAAGCCCCATGGCAAACGAGCACCACGATAGCTACCTACGATAGTTGTTTGCATATTAGATAAAGCCTTGGTGTAAGGACGACCCGATTGAGCAACAAGATTTAAGTTGACACCGAAGTTTTCCAACAAATTAACTGTTTTGGCACGTTCTTCACCATTTTCATCTTTCACTTTGCGAGTCCAAGTAGGTCCATTGTATTTATTACCTGCACCATAACGGAAGTCTAAGTTTACTTTAAACTCGTGACGACGGTCGTCGGCGATAGGAGCCAACACTTTCAACGAAGAGAAACCTTCTTTGATAAGTTGTTGCATGGTTGTAGTAGATATACCTGTACCTTCGGCATATTGCAATGTGTAGTTGGCACTCAAACGGATATTTTTTGTTTGACGCAAATCGTAAGCAATCGAGAAACCTTTAGTGGTTTTAAAGTCGATGTTGTCATACGAATAGTAGTTAGGGTTAGGGTCAGCACCTACATATTGAATCAATTGAATAAGATCTCTTGTTTCTTTATAGTAAGCCGAAATTTTAACAGCCGAATTTGCGTTCAAAGCTTGTTCGAAACCTAATTCGTAGTTAGTGATTTTTTCGGGTTTCAAGTTAGGATTGCTGATAGCCGAAATTTGAGTCATATATAAATAGCTATAGTAGTCAGCTTGCCATGCCGAAGAAGGACGGCGAGCGATAATGTCGTAACTTGCTTTGAATTGCGATTTGTCAGAAACCGGGAACGAGAAAGCAATACGAGGCATTACTACCAATTGAGGTTCGTAGTCTTCGAAAGCATCGGCGCTCAACTTAGGCGAAGAAGAACCATCTTTACGATAAGGAGTAGGTTTACCCGAAGCACCTTTTACATCGTATGGGTCGCTTACTTCAACACCATTAGCATCGTACCAAGTAGAACCCGAACGATAACCAACGATAGTAGGAGTTCCCGACACAGCGTCAACGTATGGAACCCAATCGTCGCCAACAGATTCAGGAATTTCGCCATTGAATGGTATAGTGCTGTTTTCGGCTCTCAATTCGCCTACGGTGTAAGAGTCATACAACAAATAAGGATCTTTCAATACCATTTGGTTAGCATCGAAACGGTCAACACGAACACCTATATTGAATATAAGGTCGTTGTTAAATTCGAATTGGTCTTGGATATAACCGGCCATATATATTGGCGAGAAAGCACCGATAGGACGGTTTACTTTATCGTCGAAGAAATCTTGCAACGATGTTTTTCCATTAGTTACATTACCTTTATAGTCATAACCATAATAAGAAACTAGAGCATTGCTACCACTGTTGAATAATTCGTCAGCCGACAACATATCCATCGAGAATGAACTTGGGTCGTAAGAATCAACATCTATCCAATCGGTAGCCGACAAACCATATTTTTCGCGGAAAGCAGCATCGAAATAAGTTTGACCTTCACCCACCAAACGATCGTAGCTTACGATAGGATATTCACCCGATTCGTCGATAATAGGATTCGACAAATCCATCTGCATTATATGAGAGTTGGCCGATTGGCGCATAATAGTCCACAATCTGCGAGCATCCAAACTATAAGAGTGAGTAGTACGTTGGTCGTATTGGAAACCTAATTCCAAAGAATGTTTTCCGATATCAACACCTGCTCTTGCTTGAATAAAGATATAGTCAGCCAATACTTTTGCATACGATGACGAATTAAGACCAACGTTCGAAATCAAACCATAAATAGAAGCAGGAAAGTCGCCATTGCGAAGACCTCTGAATCCTACCAAATTGTCTGAGTTAGTCAAATAAGGAACTATGTCAGCAAATTCGGGAGAGTAATAAAGTTGGTTGTTGTAGTTAGCCAACAAAGGATTGTATTCCGAACCCGAAACATAGGTCATATTGTCTTGCCATGCTTGTTGTACCAAAGCCATTTGTTCAACGCCATTGATTACCATACGTTGATAAGCGTAAGTAGGTATTTTTTCGGTTACGAAAGTACCTACGTGACCATACTTGAACACATCAGCGCCGAAATCAGGATTGTACGATTCTTGCCATACTCTTTCGAATTGAGCGGTAAGATTGTACATCATATTTTTCAAAGTCAAACCCGATTTAGATGTAGGCATAGTAGCGTCACCTTTCGAAGCATTTTCTGTTGCATCGGGGAAACGATGAGTAAAGTCGGCATTGATAGAGTATCTACCATAATCGGTTACCGAACCGGCACCATCGTTATAAAAAGAGTTTACGGGAGACTTACTTTTTTGGAACATAAATTCGCCCGAAAGACGAAGAATAGCATGTTCGGTAAAAGCGAAATCCAACGATCCTTCTACGTATGCAGAATATAAACTATTATTTTTTCTACGTTTTATAGTTGTAAAATCATCTTCTGTCAAATATTCACCTGCATAATTTATAGCATTTGTCAATGGGTCGTATACCAAAGGATTTTGTTCCATTTCTTCTCTCTTTTCGTCGTTTACCACTTGATATAAACGTTCGTTAGGGCGATAGGCTTGAGTGTGTGCATATTGTCCCATACCGCTTAAACGGAAACCGAGCAAAGTTCTTTTAGCACCTGCTGTACCATCTTCAGCTTTGGGTTGAATGGTAACAATAGGACCCGAAAGGTAAGCCGATAATCTGTTGTACAATCTGTAATCCAAATAGGTTTCGTAACGCAACGAACCATGATACAAATTTGAAGGAGGACGCAAAGTAATAATTTGAGTACCACCGATAGCTTCGCCGTAGCGAGCAGGAGTACCACCCAGGATTACTTGGATTTCTTCGATAGCTTCTTTTGGCACGGACACACCGGTGTTTTTACGCGCATTACCTACGTAAGTTACCATGTTGTCTTCACCACGAGCAGTACCTGTTCCACCATCGCTATAACCAACGCCGGCGGTAGTTACCGCTACGATAGCGTCGACAGAATTACTCGACATACGTTGGATATCCTCTTTACTTACGCGTTGTCCGGATTCAGGATTACCCTTGTCTACCAACGGAATCTTGTGATCCACGATTTTTACTTCATCCAGAGTCTTCGAAGTAGTCTCTAGAGTGATGGTTTCTGCATACGAGAAACCGCTTGCTTTTACAGGAACACCCTTTAACAACACTGTTCCCATACCCACTGCTGTAACTTTGACATCGTAGTTACCGGGAGCCAAAGGTTTGATAGTGTAGTTACCATCAAAATCAGTAGTGGCACCGCCTTTTTGTTCACCATTCTGAAGAACGATTACATTCACAAAAGGCTCAGGCTCTTTTGTTGTGCCATTCATAACAGTACCTTTTAAAGTACCTTGTGCAAATGCCACAACATTGGTTGCAAGTAGCAACCCGACTGTTAGCAGTACTTTTCTAAACATACTCATCTAATTTTCATGTAAAGAATTAATTAATTAATTTATTTATCTATTTTTTTCTGTTTCTATATACGGGTTGTCAATTATAGTGGAATATATAACTGCTTTTCGCAAATCAAAGTCCACCTCATTTTTCAAACACGTTTCAATTTCATCTTCAGGTTCGTCTTCTATTATTATATTTGTTTCTTTATTTTCTTCTTTTTCTTGTATATAATTTACTGTCGTTGACGTTCTTTTTTTCAACATCTCGTTTTCGTACGAAAAATATTCATCAAACTTTCCCTGAGGTTGTTTGTTATAGTCATAGCCGGTTGGCTCGTCGATGGGTATCGAAGCCTCATCGCCCATAGCCATTGCACCTTCCTGCTCTTCTTCCATATCAACAGAAGAAGTACTACCTTTTCTCTTCTTTACCGAGGAGAGAGAAGATAATACCATCAGTACAATCGTCCCTACTATTACCCAAATATCATCCATTTTTCACGTCCGAAATAAAGTACAAAATTAAACAATCTAAATCCTAATTCAAACCTAAAAATTGTTATATATATATCCAAGGGATTGATTAAACTAATTTTCAACCCCTTGGAAAGATATAGTTTTATTTCTTTTCTATCTTGGCGGCAGCTTTTTCTTCTTTACGTTTTAGCAAATCGAACACAATCGGACCCGAAATGCACACCGAAGAGAATGTACCGGCAGCCACACCCATAAGCAATGCGAATACGAAACCACGTATTACTTCGCCACCAAAAATAAACATCATCAACAATACTATCAAAGTTGATCCCGAAGAGTTGAATGTACGACTCAAAGTTGAATTGATAGCACCATTGATTTGTTCTTGCAACGAGCGTTTTGGATAAAGGACTTTGTATTCGCGAACGCGGTCGAATATTACCACAGTGGCATTGATAGAGTAACCTATCACTGTAAGGATGGCAGCAATAAACGATTGGTCAACTTCCATATTGAAAGGTAATATTCCATGGAACAATGCAAAAGCACCTATTGCTATCATAGAATCGTGAGCCAAAGCTATAATACCGGCCAAACCAAATTGCCAATTTCTGAAACGAAGTCCTATATAGATAAAGATCATAAGCAAACCTGCGAACACTGCAAGCACAGCATCGCGTTGGATATCCTTAGCCATGGTAGGTCCTACTATTTCGGAACTGATAATTCCCAATGGATTGGTTTCGGTAGAAGAGAACTCTTTCAAAGTAATATCGTTTTTGAAGTAATCTTTTGTACCTTCGTACAATTTTTCCACTATTTCCGATTTTACTGCATCGTTGTCTTCTTTTATTTTGTATTTTGTAGTAACCTTTATTTGATTCGAAGGACCGAAAGTTTTTACTTCGGGAGCGTCTTCGAATTGTTGAGCCAAGCTCGAACGAACATCTACAGTACTCAAAGGTTGGTCGAAACGGATAACGTATGTTCTACCACCTTGGAAATCGATACCATAGTTCATACCTCTTATAGCCAAAGCTGCTACACCTATCACAATCATAGCACCGGCAATGATGTAGAATACTTTGCGTTTTCCTACAAAGTCGTAGTTTACACCACGCAAAAAGTTTTCGGAGAATGAGAACGAGAATGTCATGTTCTTTTTGTGATTCAACATCCATTCGATGCACAAGCGAGTGATAAAAATACTTGTAAACAAAGATGTAAGAATACCTACACACAATGTAACGGCAAAACCTTGCACAGGACCCGAACCGAATAATATCAATACAACACCTGTAAGCAATGTAGTAACGTTACCATCGATGATGGCCGAGTAAGCGTTTTTGAAACCATCGGTTACCGAAGTAGCAACACTCTTTCCTGCTCTCAACTCTTCTTTTATACGTTCGTATATAATCACGTTGGCATCCACAGCCATGGCCATTGTAAGCACTATACCTGCTATACCGGGCATAGTGAGCACAGCACCAAGCGAAGTGATAACACCCATCAAGAAGAACATATTTGTTATCAAAGCTATCGAAGCCACAAAACCTGCTTTGCTATAGAAGATAATCATATATATAAGCACGATGATGAAAGCTATCACAAACGAAGTTAATCCTGAGTTGATAGATTCTTGACCCAACGAAGGACCAACCACAGCTTCTTGAACGATGTTGGCAGGAGCGGGCAATTTACCCGACTTCAAAATATTTGCCAAGTCTTTTGCTTCTTCCAATGAGAAGTCGCCTGTTATCGAGGAACGACCTCCGGGTATTTCGCCGTTTACGTTAGGAGCCGAATATACTACATCGTCCAACACTATGGCGATAGCTCTTCCTACGTTGCTACCTGTAATTTTTTTCCATGCACGAGCACCTTCTCCATTCATGGTCATGGATATTTCGTTGCCACCTGTAGGAGTAAAGTCTTGGCGAGCGTCGGTAATTACATCACCGCCCAACAATGGCGAACCATCGCGAGTGGTAACATTGATAGCATATAATGTGTAGGTGTCGGAACCTTTGATAGGTTTGGCCGACCACAAGAATTTAACTGTCGGAGGTATTATTTTCTTTTCACGAGCCTTGTTTATCATTTCGTCAATGGCACCTTTGTCTTTCAAAGCTGCATATCCTACCACAGGGCCATATCCTATTTGACCGCTTTGAGGATCTACATTAGGATAAAGAACAGCGAAAAGCGGATTAGCTTTTGCATATTCTTCTTGCGACATTTGAGATTTGTCATCAGCTTTGTTTTCGGTCAACGAATCCAACAACGAAGCCACCGATTCTTCAGCAGCAGTGTCGGCCACTGTAGTTTCTTCGGCCACTTCTTCTATGCTGCCTATCGAAGCGATATATTTGTTTATTTCGTCCAAATAAGGCATAGCATCTTTTGCTTCGTAAGCCAACCAGAACTCTAATTGAGCAGTACCTTGAAGAAGTTTGCGAACACGTTCGGGTTCTTTAACACCGGGGAGTTCAATCAAAATTCTTTCCGAAGCAGAAAGTTTTTGAATATTGGGTTGAGCCACACCAAACTTATCGATACGTTGTCTCAAAATTTGGTAAGTTCTGTCGAAAGCGTCGGCAGTTTCTTGTTTCACTACGCTCATCACAGCGTTGTTGTCGTCGCTCAACTTAATTTTGTCGCGAAGTTGTGAAGAGAAATATCCGGCCAACTTCACATCAGGATCTAACGAATAGATAGATTCTTCAAACAAGGAAACGAAATCGGTATTCGATGTAAGTTTTTGTTTTTCCAAAGCCATGTTGATAGCTTTGTTGAACAATGAGTCTGTTGTATGGTTGGCCAAAGCACGAACCACGTCAACAGTGGATACTTCCATCATCACGTTCATACCACCTTTCAAATCCAAACCTAAGTTCAATTCTCTTGCTTTACATTCTTTATAGGTATACTTACGTAACCAGAAGAAGTTGTAAGCCGACTCATTCGATACGGAATCAATGTAATAAGCTTCTCTTGCTACCGCAATTGAATCGGTAAGGAATTGTTCTTTTAAATTGTCGCCCTTGGCCAAATCTTTTGCCATTTTCAGGGTCATCTCATTGTATGCGTATTCATTTGCCTTACTCTCCACTCTTTTAGCGAAATAAGTGAACGATAACTGGTATAAACATACCAACGCAAATGCAATCGCAAAAAACCTAATAGCACCTTTATTTTGCATATCTTATGTATTGAAGTGTTTGTTTAGTTAATAGACTTTTTGAACGTGCAAAGGTATGAATTTTTGTTCATATATCAATAACTTTTCAACAGAAAATTTATAAACATACTATTTATCAGCGAAATAAAAAGCGAAAAAGTTTTTCGGAAACACGATTTTTGCTGTTTTTTTTGCGAAAATATTGTATCTTTGCACAAAAATTGAGGCTATATGAGCAAGATAAAATTATCAGTAAAACAGTGGTCGGACGATGATAAACCACGCGAAAAAATATTGCAAAAAGGAATAAAAAGTGTGAGCGATGCCGAATTGATAGCAATACTCATCGGCAGCGGCTGCGGAGACGAGAACGCAGTGGAGTTGGCCAAGCGTATTTTGAGCGGTGCCGACAACAAACTTTCGCAGTTGGCTACCACCTCGATAGAGGAGCTTATGAAACGCTATAAAGGTGTGGGTACAGCCAAAGCTATCAGCATATTGGCAGCCTTGGAACTTGGATACAGAGCATGCCACGAAGAACCCGACAAAATAGAAGTGGCATCGATGAGCCAAGATGCCTACAGAGCAATATTCAGCAAGATAGGAAATTTAGCCCACGAAGAATTTTGGGTCATACACCTCAACAATGCCAACAAAATACTTTACAAACAGCATGTTGCCACCGGTGGACTGACACGCACGGCAGTGGATAATCGCATTGTATTCAAGGCCGCTATGGAAAAAGGATCGACAGGATTGATATTGGCACACAACCACCCTTCGGGAAGGCTACAACCCAGTACCGAGGACATCAACCTTACAAAAATGATAAAAAATGCCGCCAACATATTTGATATAAGGCTATTAGACCACATAATAGTAGGCAACGAAAGTATTAAGCCTTGCCCCTACTACAGTTTTTCGGACCATGGAATGATGCCATAAGGGGAAATATACGACAGTCGAAATGTTAAACAAAATCTGCAAATGTTAATCACCACCTCTATTTTCCCTCCCGATGAGGGAAAATTTTGCTCCCGACAATGATAAAAAAACATCTCGACGCCGTGATAAAACCCAGGTGAGAGAAATTTTACACCCACCCATGAAGCACGTGAAACCCGGGTTTGATATATTGCAATGGTATATCATGAGCAAAACAATGAGGTAAGGAGATTTTTAGCAAAAGAAAACAATGCTAATAATCAAGACATTACAATAATAACTCAATTTTACGCCGATATTTTTCGAAAAAAAATATTCGGCAGATAAATACGCGATTCTCCAAGTTAAATGACCCAACGTTAATATATGATAATTTTATTATCGCATTAAGGTTCAAAAAGCAGAACTCCCCCTCAAGAGAATCCCACAAAAACATTGCACCGCAAACAAGCAGCAATCCACCACCGAAAAAAGAGTAGAAAACACATGCTACCAAATATATAAACGAACAAGAAAACCAAGACAAAACAACGTTTGTTTATAATTATGAGATGTATTTTTGGGACAATAAGAGGAAAATACGGAATAAAAACGTATCTTTGCAAAGGAAAACATACTAATAAAAAGGTTATGTCAGAGAACAAAAACAATATAATACAAGAAGTTACAAACGAAGATTATAAATACGGATTTGTAACAAATATCGAAACCGAAACACTTGAAAAGGGTTTAAACGAAGATGTAATCCGCTACATTTCGGCCAAGAAAAACGAACCCGAATGGTTGCTCGAGTTTAGATTAAAAGCATATCGCAAATGGCTTACGATGAAAGAACCATCGTGGGCACATCTTAAGTACGACAAAGTTGATTATCAAGATATAATATACTACGCTGCCCCCAAAAAGAAAGAACTTAAAAGCCTCGACGAAGTAGACCCCGAATTGTTGGATACCTTCAACAAGCTGGGCATCTCGCTCGAAGAGCAGAAAAAACTAAGCGGAGTGGCTGTAGATGCAGTGATGGACAGCGTGTCGGTAAAAACCACATTCTCCGACACTTTGGCAAAGGAAGGCATACTGTTTTGCTCCTTTAGCGAAGCAGTACAAAAATATCCCGACATAGTAAAACAATATCTTGGGAGTGTGGTGCCCATAGGCGACAACTTTTTTGCAGCCCTCAACTCGGCAGTGTTCAGCGACGGCTCGTTCTGCTATATTCCCAAGGGTGTGCGTTGCCCCATTGAGCTATCTACATACTTTAGAATCAATGCTGCCAACACCGGACAATTCGAACGTACCCTCATCATAGCCGACGAAGGAGCCTACGTAAGCTATATGGAAGGTTGCACAGCACCGCAACGCGACGAAAATCAGCTACACGCTGCTATAGTGGAAATTATAGCCCTCAAAGATGCCGAAGTAAAATACTCGACGGTTCAAAACTGGTATCCCGGCGACAAAAACGGCAACGGCGGTATCTACAACTTCGTTACCAAACGCGGAATATGCAAAGGCAACCGCTCCAAAATATCATGGACTCAGGTAGAAACAGGCTCGGCGGTAACATGGAAATACCCTAGCTGCATATTGCAAGGCGACGACTCGACAGCCGAATTTTACTCGGTGGCCGTTACCAACAACCATCAGCAAGCCGACACCGGAACAAAAATGATACACATAGGCAAAAACACCAGCAGCACAATTATCTCGAAAGGTATATCGGCAGGACATAGCCAAAACAGCTATCGCGGATTGGTAAAAATAAACAAAGGAGCCAGCAACGCCCGAAACTATTCGCAATGCGACTCGCTCCTGCTCGGCGACTCGTGTGGTGCACACACTTGGCCTTACATCAAAGCCAACAACCAAACTGCAATACTCGAACACGAAGCCACTACATCAAAAATTTCGGAAGACCAACTGTTCTATTGCCAACAACGAGGCATATCGCAAGAAAGCGCCATTGGTCTGATAGTAAATGGTTATGCCAAAGACGTACTAAAGAAACTGCCTATGGAATTTGCCGTAGAAGCTCAAAAACTATTATCCATCTCGCTCGAAGGCAGCGTGGGGTAACACCTCATGGTATCAGACTATTACACACAAAAACATACCAAAAAAAGATGCCGCCCATATATCGGCATCTTTTTTTGACATGTAGCACATGACTATACACCACAAACACATCATCACTCACTGATTCTATGCTTTTTATACTTCCATATTCATTTTTCGTCCCTCGCTGTCGAAAAATATTTCTTTTCTGTTCGAAAGCAACACCCTCAACACACTCTTACGCTTTTTTTCTATCTCCATAACATTGGTGGAAGCATAATATTCTTTCACATAAAGCCACACATTTTCGGGAACGAGATTTTGCGGCAACCCTTTTTTGTCGGACAACATATCTATCCAATCGCCATCGGAGTCGAACTCTATCTTCAATCCGTTGGCAAACACTGCCAAATACTCTTTACGTAAAAACAACGTTCTACTCTCCCTCACATACACTATGCGTTCTTTTTCGAGATTATGGTTAATAAAATTTTGAGCCTTGACCGGCAGCCTATCCTTGCCTTGCACAAAAATATTACCTTTCGAAAAACCCACCATAGAAACACACATCAACAAACCTGCCACAATAACCGCTTTCATATAACCTTCCTCCATTTTTAAACACTACATTATATCACTAATAACTTTTTTATACATACAACAAAGAGCTTCTTGCAGTTGTTTGAGACAAACCGAAATAAACTGATTCTATGCTAAAAAAGATTAATGACAAAACAATAAGGTCGCAAGCAATGTTTGAAACGACAGTAATAAACCATTAATAAAAACAAAAAGTATGAAAAACAAAATCGAAAATCGTCCCGACACTGTCGACACATCTGTTTTTGGTTCGGAAGAAGCCTTGCGAGTATCGCCCAAATACGAAATACCTCAAAAGTCGATGCCCCAAGAAATAGCCTATCAAATAGTACATGACGAAGCCATGCTCGACGGCAATGCCCGCTTGAATATGGCCACCTTCGTTACAACCTGGATGGACGAAGGAGCCCGTCAACTTATGATGGAATCGATGGACAAAAACATGATAGACAAATCGGAATATCCACAAACCGCCGAAATCGAACGCAAGTGTGTCAACATTATGGCCAAACTATGGAATAGTCCCGAACAGCCCTACTGCACCGGAGCCAGCACCGTAGGTTCGAGCGAAGCATGTATGCTTGGTGGCTTGGCAGCCCTGTTTCGCTGGAAAGCACGCCGCAGAGCAGAAGGAAAATCCACCGACAAACCCAACTTCGTAATATCAAGTGCCTACCAAGTAGTGTGGGAAAAATTTGCACATTATTGGGAATTGGAAATGAGAGAAGTACCCATAAGTTTTGAGAAACCTTGTATGCAAGCCGACGACGTGATTAAACATTGCGACGAAAACACCTTCCTTGTGGTTCCTATACAAGGCGTTACACACACCGGTATGAACGACGATGTAGAAGGCATCAACAACGCCCTCGATGAACTGAACACCAAAACCCAATGGAATATTCCCATACACGTAGACGCTGCCACCGGCGGTTTTATACTGCCATTCCTATATCCCGAAAAGAAATGGGACTTCCGCCTCAAATGGGTGTTATCCATAAGCACATCGGGACACAAGTTTGGGCTGGTATACCCCGGATTGGGCTGGGTGATATGGAAAGATAAGAAATATCTCCCTGACAACATGGTGTTTAATGTAAACTACCTCGGCAACGAAGTAGGAACCATGGCCATCAACTTTTCACGACCCGGAAACTACGTATTGGCACAATACTATCAATTTATACGCCTCGGCTTCAAAGGCTACCGCGACATACAATACAATGTAATGGAAACCAAAAACTATCTTGCCGAACAAATAAAACACTTAGGCTTCACCCTCTTGAACGACACCACACCCAACCCATTGTTTTGCTGGTATATGAAAGATATGAAGAAAAAGAAATGGACACTCTACGACCTCTCCGACTCGATGAGACAAGACGGCTGGCAAATACCGGCATATTCGTTGCCAAAAGATATGGAAGACGTTGTAGTTATGCGTATTGTAGTACGTCAAGGAACCGGCATCGACCTTGCCGACCGCTTAATCGACGATATGAAACGTCACATCGAAACCCTCGATAGTCGCAAAGAACCAACCGACACTTGGCATATACTCAACAAAGCACAAAAAATAAAAGATCGCGGCTTCTCACACAACCGGTAATACTCTTATACCATGATATTTATTAGACAACAGCATATTCAAATATCCTGCAATAATATCATATAATACCACTCCACAAAGCCAAGAATATACCTCAGGCTATTGTGGAGTATTTTTTCTGATACAAAAGAGGTCAAATTTCCGAAAAAAAGGAGAAAAAAAAAGAAAAACACACGATTTTCAAGCCACGAACGCACCAAAAACGAAGAATATCCACCACAGAAGAAACACCTGATTCCATGACTTTTATAAACAAAACAAAGGAATAATGAAAAAATATATTTCATTTTTCTGTTATAAATAAAAAATAATTAGTACTTTTGCAAACGCAAAACGAAAAAGAAAAGATATGTCTTCGTAGCTCAGTTGGTAGAGCAAATGACTCTTAATCATTGGGTCCAGGGTTCGAGTCCCTGCGAGGACACACTCACATAAAGTAGGATCGGGGTGTAGCGCAGTTGGCTAGCGCGCCACGTTCGGGACGTGGAGGCCGGAAGTTCGAGTCTTCTCACCCCGACGTTTTTATTTTATAACAACTCCAAGAAGTTACTTAACCAAACACAAGTAAACTATTATCCTACATACAAGAGGTAGTCAGGAGTTTGTTTAATGCCATTTTAGCTCAGTTGGTAGAGCAACGCATTCGTAATGCGTAGGTCTGCGGTTCGAGTCCGCAAAGTGGCTCAAAAAAAAAGAAAGGTCGCTTGACACGATGTCCAAACGACCTTTCTTTTATTTATCGACCCCAGCTGTCGCGATCCAAACTTCGATAGTTTATAGCCTCGCTCAAATGCTCTACCGTTATATTCTCCGAATTATCCAAATCGGCAATGGTTCGAGAAACCTTAAGTATCCTATCATAAGCTCTGGCACTCAGCCCAAGTTTATCCATCGCCGCCTTCATCAGGTCTTGACAATCTTGGTCGATGTCGCAATACTGACGAAACAGTTTTGTGGTCATCTGCGCGTTGCAGTGTATACCCTTATAGTCCTTATAGCGTTCCTCTTGTATCTTTCGAGCCGCTATCACCCTTTGGCGTATCACCTCGCTTGGTTCGCCAAGTCTCTTTTCAGCGAGTGCCGAATGACTTAGAGGCGTAACTTCGATATGCAAATCAATACGATCCATCAGCGGGCCACTCACCTTGTTGAGGTATTTATTCACCATACCGGGGTTGCAAGTACACTCAATGTCAGGGTGATTGTAATATCCACAAGGACAAGGGTTCATAGCAGCCACCAAAATAAACGATGCCGGATATTCGGTAGTCATGCGAGCACGACTTATTGTTATCCTTCGCTCTTCCATAGGTTGGCGAAGCACCTCCAACACAGCCCTTTTAAATTCAGGCAATTCATCAAGGAAAAGCACACCATTGTGAGCCAAACTTATCTCGCCCGGCTGAGGGTTGGTTCCCCCTCCTACCAATGCTACATCCGATATGGTATGATGCGGATTACGAAACGGACGCACCGAAATAAGCGAGTCTTCGCGTCGCATCTTGCCTGCCACCGAGTGTATTTTAGTAGTTTCCAATGATTCATGAAGATTTAGCGGTGGCAATATCGATGGCATACGCTTTGCCAACATCGTCTTGCCCGAACCCGGAGGTCCTATCAATATCACGTTGTGACCACCGGCAGCAGCTATCTCCAAAGCACGCTTTATATTTTCCTGCCCTTTCACGTCCGAAAAGTCAAACTCATAATCATTCAAGCTATTATAGAACTCTTTTCGAGTATCTACCTCCGTTTTTTGCAACGAGTCTTTTCCCTCAAAGAAATCTATCACCTGACCAATATTTTCGGCACCATACACATCTAAATCGTTCACTATAGCAGCCTCACGAGCATTCGACATCGGGAGTATTATACCCTTAAAACCCTTGTTACGAGCTTCTATAGCTATTGGCAAAACTCCTTTTATAGGTTGCAAACCACCATCAAGCGACAGCTCTCCCATTATTATATAATCACCTATATTATCGGCTTTTATCTGCTCCGAAGCAGCCAATATACCTATAGCCAAAGTAAGATCGTAGGCCGACCCCTCTTTTCTCATATCGGCAGGTGCCATATTTATAACTATCTTGCGTCCTGGAATACGATAACCATACTGATGCAACGCCGAGTCGATACGTTGCTGACTCTCCTTTACAGCATTGTCGGGCAAACCCACAAGAGTAAAGTTTACGCCTTGTTCCACATTCACCTCAACAGTTATGGTTAAAGCATTAACACCATAAATAGCACTACCATACGTCTTTACCAACATATCATTTATATATTTATTATTTATTATTCAATTGTAATATCACCTTTTCGTATATCGCCCTAAAAGTTTCGGGACGATCGGTATAATAATCGATGGATTTTGTAAACCTATCAGCCGTAACTCCATATTTTTCGAATATAGCAGAATATGCAACAGCCATGCTATCAGTCATATATTCTTCAAGATAAGTAGGCTCATACATCTCATAAAAATATGCATCCACCAAATGCACATCTATTAAAAGAGAAACCATCGTATCTTCGGGAATAAGGTAATCCGGAGCCTTGTCGTCCGAACACGAACACCAAAGGATCACACACAATCCCAGCATCCAAAACATTCTCTTATTCAATATCCTTATCATATAAATATTTTTTATGCAAGTTCAAAAAACAGTTTCACAGCTATCTCCACCAGCAGTAAAGCCTCCACAGCCACCAACATACGTGCAGGTATAGACTTATTTTGTCTACCAATAAACACACCTATCAGCGATACTATAAATCCTAATACCATGATAATTACAGCCGACAGAACAAACTGAGCGGGATCGAAACAAAAGCCCATACCCATGCCCACCACAAAAGCATTCATCGAAGCAGCAATACTCAAAAATAATGTAGACTTAAAACCGGTTATAGCTATTGCTTCTTTCACCTTTTGCTTTTTAATTATACCGGACACCAACTTTATTGCCATAATCACCATCACCCCGGCAGTAAGCCACTTATCATATTCAAGGGCTCCCATTCTGAAAAGCGATGTTATCCACACCCCCACATACAAAAACAAAGCCTGAAAACAAGCCATAAACACCGACTGCAATATACCCTTGGTATAACGCATGTTACCCCCTTTGGCAGCAGCCACCATCACCACAAAGATATTTAGAACCACAGCCAAAGCCAAAGCTATTGAATCCAAGATAGATAAAGTCATATCAATTATATATTATTTAGTTTCTATTGTTTCATTTTGTAATATCAAAGTAAGAGCCACAAAATCGAGAGGCGACAACTGCTCGGCACGAGCCTGCAAATATCTATCAGGAACATTATCCAATGGCCGATTGAGAGCTCTCAATGCATTACGCAACGTTTTTCGGCGTTGATTAAAGCCCGCTTTAACCACTTGCACAAACAATTTTTCGTCGCAATCCAAACACTCCACCCCATTACGTTTAAGACGTATAACAGCCGATTTTACCTTTGGAGGAGGATTAAACACATTCTCGCTTACCGTAAAGAGGTATTCTATATCGTAATACACCGACAGCAACACACTCAAAATACCATAAATCTTACTACCCGGCTTTGCCGCTACCCGTTCGGCCACCTCCTTTTGAAACATACCCACCACCTCGGGAATACGATTGCGATTGTCGAACACCTTAAACAATATCTGACTCGAAATATTGTAAGGAAAGTTGCCTATCACAGCAAAATTTTCGTTAGCAAAGAGCGACGACAAATCAATACGCAAAAAGTCGCCATAACAAATGCGACCACTCAATTCGGGATAATGAGATTGAAGATAATCCACCGACTCGCTATCTATCTCTATAACCCAAAAATTAGGTCGATTTTGCTCCAACACATATTTGGTAAGCACGCCCATGCCGGGACCTATTTCCAACACATTACCCACACTTTCCGACAAACTTTCGGCTATACGTCGCGCTATGCTTTCGTCTTTTAAAAAGTGCTGTCCCAAGTATTTTTTAGCTTTTACACTATCCATATATCACATTATTTTATTTTGCAAAACTACACAAAATATTGGAATATAACGATTTTATTTTCCCAAAATTGTATATTTTTTTCACATTCTTGCAAATTACCGTTTTTTACACATCGCCAAACACCCCAAAAACATATTTTGCAACACCCGTAGAAAGGCCAAAACAGAGCAAAAACATCACCACAACAACATGATAATCAAACAATAGAAAAATTATTTTTTATATATAAATAATTATTAGTACCTTTGCAATTATGGAAAGTACAAGACAACAAAAAATAGCTCGCCTTATACAACAAGACATGAGCGAGATTTTTCAAAGAGAAACCAAAAGTATTTTGGGCAATTCGATGATAACGGTAACCCGTGTTCGCATATCGCCCGACCTATCTATTGCACGCATATTGGTAAGCATATTCCCCATAGGAGGCGACTCCAAGGAAGGGGTAATGAACAAGATACAAGAAAACATCCCCGACCTTCGTCGAAGATTGGGCATGAGAGTTGGCAAGCAACTGCGCATAATACCCAACCTTTTCTTTTATCTCGACGACTCGCTCGACTATATCGAAAACATCGAAAATCTTCTAAAACAATAAACCAACCTATTTGTATTTCGGTTCAGCGATGAAGATAGCCCTGTTTATTGCCCGACGATACCTTTTTGCTCAAAAAAGGCGTAGCGTTATCAATGTGATATCGTGGATATCGCTTGTGGGCATAGCCGTAGGCACCATGGCACTAATCATAGTGCTGTCGGTATACAACGGGATAGGCAACCTTACACAATCGCTATTCAACGTATTCGACCCCGAGCTGAAGATAGAAGCTTGCGAAGGCAAAACATTCCACATAAGTCAAATACCATACAATCAGATAATATCGCTACCACAAGTGAAACACTCATCACTAATAGTGGAAGAAAACATGTGGGTAACATACAAAAAAAACAACAAGATAGCCACGGTACGAGGAGTAGACAGCCACTATGCCGCCATGACCGGCATCGACAGCCTGATGTTTGTGGGAGAATATATTCTTAAAAACAACAACGGCAACCACTACATAGTGATGGGGCAAGGGCTATATTACAGCATGGGTATCAACAGCTACGATGCCCACACACCTGTAGGAATACATATACCCAAACGCAACGCCTCGATAGGACTATCGTTCGAACGAACCTTTAACAGCGACTACGCCTTGCCAATAGGCAACTTCAACATACAAGACGACTACGACCAAAAATATATAATAGCCGACATCGACTTTGTGCGAAACCTAATGAACTACACCACCGACGAAGTGTCGAGCATAGCCATAAGCCTTCACAACGCTGACGAGATAGACATAGCCAAACAACAAATATCGCAAATACTTGGCTCGCAATACACCGTAAAAGACCGCTTCGACCAACAGCCACTGTACTATAAAATATTCAAATCCGAACGAATGGGAATATTCCTAATACTCTCGCTCATAATACTTATAGCCACACTAAACCTTGTAGCATCACTATCGCTACTGATAATAGATAAACACAAAGACATCAAAACCCTGCAAAGCATGGGTGCCGACAGCCGACTGATACGCAACATCTTCTTTACCGAAGGACTTATGATATCGATAGTAGGGGTAGTAATAGGCATGGCAACAGGCTTTGTAATATGCTTATTACAGCAAGAGTTCGGCATCATCAAAATGGGATCCAACTTTGTGGTAAGCAGCTTCCCGGTAGCTATGCAAGCAACCGACTTTATAGTGGTTTTCTTCCTCGTAATAGCCCTCTCGCTAATATCGGTAACAGCCACGGTAATGAGAAACGTAAAAAAATAACCACCCCATTAGAAAACAAGAAACTACAAATCTTGAAAAGGACAAGAATTAAAAATCATTTTTTAATCAGCAAACCAAATGTCAACATAGGTAAAGGTTGCCATATTGTTATCATACCAACATTATGGCACATACCACAACAAATCAAGTGTCAACCAAAAGCCGAGAACCACTTTCGTGAGATATTGTCGGGATTATGGTATTGATAATTGGAGCCATTATAGTGATGATTAAGAGATAAAAGGTATGACTCACAAAAGCGGAGAACAACTTTGGCTATATTTCAAGTGGTTTTGACTCATATTCTTCGGTTAGTTTCGGTTTGCAAAGATACACATTTATTTTGAATTATTCAAACTCTGATGGTCCCCATATATCCTCAAATGCTAATAAGGTGTCAATTTTACAAATAGTATCCAAAGTAAAAGAATCTGTAGATAGTATCGCTTTGTATACTTCATATTTACATGTATCACACTCATAATACACACCGTTATAATAATCATCATTATTGTAATCGAATAAATCGACAAATAAAGTATCGTTCACTATTCGTATGGTCTCTGTGTTAGTTACTAGATTTTGAAACCAAACATACCTAGTGTAGTATTTATTAAACAATATAATATATCGATAATCAGAAGCTCTTCCTTGAGGACCCCATAATACCGATTTTAATATGAAATAATCTCCCAATGAATATAACTTCATTCGGTTTGTATCAAATCCAAGAAAACCTTCGGAATAGAGTAGTGTTTCTAATCGATTCCTCATTGTTGGGGTTATTTCTATTTCTACCGGATACAGAACCTTATTGTTCTTTTTAGAAGTAATACATGATATACATAATATCGATATCATAAATACAATTACATTGAATATTTTCACTCTCTTCATAATTTGAATTTATTTAGCACGTCCACTCCAATGTTTTGCTCCATTTGCTTTCATCCAATTAGTTGTTAGCCGCATAAATGTAGTTTTACAAAAAGCAGCTGTAGATTCGTATGTATATGGAACATTTCCCTGTTTTTGAAATGAACCCATATTATATACATCATGATTTTTATTCGTGAATAAAAATCCACGTAAATAGAAATCGCTATGTGCACGTTTTCCTTTCATTGCAAAATCTTTTCCATGCCAAAAATATGCACCATTAGAATAATCTGTCTCTGTTGCAATTGTAAGCATAGCAGCTTTGTATGCAAGATTTACTTTATTTGGATTTGCTAATTTATGATTTATTTTATCCCTCTCTGCATATCCATAAATAGAATATCTTTTAGAATAAATAACATCTAAATATGAACTATTATCTGCATCTGCTCTATTTCTGATTACGCTTCCAATGGCAGCCATTTCTTCTAATGAACTTGCTTCTGCTGTAGATTCAGCATATAACGTTCCTGCTAGAGATACAAATTCTGTATTAGTACCAAGAGATACTCCAAGACTTTTTGCAAATTCTATATCATTATCATCTTCACAAGCTTTAAATACATTAGCATCAATAGCAATTGCTTGATCTATTCCATCGTCCACATGTTTCAAATGTGCCCCCGTTGATATATTATAGAAATCTGTCAACTCCTCCCCATCAGGGTCCACCAACTTAACCGGGTTCCAAGCACAATAGTTGTATGGCGATAAACCAGGATATTTATCCGAAAGCGGATCCACGCTCAACCACCCGATCATCAAATCCGAACCATAATACCGTGCTCCGAAGTAGGAAAGTCCTGTCTCTGAGTCTCTTTCTTTCCCGGTAAAGGAATGGGGAGGTTTTATTGTTTTATTTTGATAATAATTAATTATGGTTTTATACATCATGTGCTATATAATTTTTCTCTTTGGGTATAATAGGTAACTTTTTCCTTTTTCTATTTACTTTCTTATCCGATATTTCATTACTAAGAGTCTCCTTTCTTTTTACAAAAACCATTTCGCCAAATACTACATTTACGCTATCTGGGATGCCACATAATTTTTTGTATGTAGTATATGCTCTAACTTCTATCTTTAAAGTATCAGGTATACCTCCACAACCCTCGTAATAGGGTGGCGTTAAAACAGGTTCTCTATAATGGAATCGAGTTACAAATCGAGTATTTTCGAATGCCAAATGTCTAAAACAAAGTTTGTACATACTTTCGTAATATTCAGCTGCATAATCTTCTCCTTTAAAATATTCTATCTCTGAAATAAAAGTATCTATTACTGCTACTAAACTTTGTCGGAAAAATGGTATTCCTGCAGAATCATATCTCGGTACTATTTCGAGACGATAAGTGTAAGCTGTTTCGGCAAACACCTCATTGAATGCCAGTTTTACATAGAATATACTATCTTGATATTCAAAAGGAAAAAGCAAATCATAATAGCTGATAAACACACCATATTCTTTCGACATTTCGGAATCATACGAACAAGTCTCTGTAAAACCGCCCCCTTTTCGTTCACAACTTTTTATGGAGAAAGAAATACATAATACCGACATTATTATAAAAAATCTTTTACTCATTTGTTATCTGTTCGTTTTACTATTCTACCATTTGGATTGGAATAAATTATATTACGATACATCGGAAATGGCATAATATTATCTTCTATATTTTTAAATAGATGGGCAAATGGTAAAGTAGTGTGCAGAGGAGGACCTGCGGAAGAAGGATTGCCATCAGTATTTACCCCGGCTGCAATCAATGAATTATTTACTGCTTGAGCACAATTGTTTAACAGTAAATTATATTCTTCTTTTAATTCTTTTGTCATAGTTTCTCGAATAATTTTATCTTGAGCAGGACTAGTAGGTAAAACATACGCTTCTGTATAATAAGGATTTTTATCTGTGTCATCAAGTTTATAAGTATCAATAAATTTTTGAACAGATTCATAAGGACCTACTTCAACTTGATTTGGAGTTCCTAATATTGACTTTCCCTCTCCATCTCTTGAATAAAGATACCAATTATTATCATCTCCTTCACCTTGAACAAGGATTGCCATATGTCCAACATAAGGAAATCTATCATCAACTAGCAACACTGCACAGCTATCCCCATTAGGATCTATAACTCGAATAGGATTTAATGCACAATAGTTGTATGGCGATAAACCAGGATATTTATCCGAAAGCGGATCCACGCTCAACCAACTAGTCAAAATATCTGAGTCGTAATACCTCGCTCCGAAGTAGGAAAAACCTGTCTCTGAGTCTCTTTCTTTCCCGGTGAAAGACTGGGGGTATTTTTGCATTTTGGAATATATTTTCAGCATGGTTTATTTACAAATAATCATTATTAATTGATGATTAGGGATTACTATCATAGTTAAAATACGCATAAAGCCATTCCATAGTAACCCAATCATATTTGGGATTCAAAGTATCATAATAGGATTTAAAACTCTCTTTATTATCTACTATTATACAATATTGCACACGTTCTAAATTCCATTCACCAATCCAATCTCTATCAATAATACGTGGATCCATATAAAAATACATATTAAGATATCGAGACAAACAAGATAGGCTATCATTTACTGCATAAAAATACATCAAATCATCGATTTTAGTCATGTATGCACGTATAGAACTTTCACCACTTTTAAGTTGAGAATAGAACCATGTCATTTCTTCCACCGATGTTGGATATAAAATTTCTATATCTTTCACATTCAAAGTCTCTTTGTTGAAATAATAATTCAAGAGTGATTTATAGTCACGATTACTTTTTTGTCTACCTAAAAACGCTCCATTTTCCCACAATCTAAGACTATCCATGTTTGGATGAATCAATTCTTCCAAAGTCACGGTATCTCTCTTTTTATAGCGAGTTTCATTTTGTTCTAATTCTGGTACATTTGTTACTTCACATTTTTGGGAAATATCAGTTCTACAAGATATGCATAACAATGCATAAAGAAATATAGCTATAGATATAAATTCTTTATTTTTCATTATATAATTTATTTACTTTTTTATACGAATTGTTGTTATAACAGATTGTATGATATTACCTGGTCTGATTTTGTTTGCTTCATTACTTTTAGACGATGAACGATTTTCTTGCACAATAACATTCGTAAGAGGTCCAAAAGTAGAAATTGCATCAATTATAGCATCCATTGCTTCTGGTGTAATTCTTATACAGCCTCTAGTAAAACTATTTAATACACTTTTATTATTAACACTTCTTCCTGCATGTAATCCCATCCCCTCTCTTTTAGCTCCATCATCTTGCAGAAAAGGTTCAGCACGAAAAATTCCATGCACGCCATAAGCTCCATCTTCAGAATCTGTGAGAATTCTTTTTCCTTTTCGTATCTCTGTTTTAGGATTCCCATTTTTATCGTAATGTTTTTGCGGTTCTATTTTATCAAGCATTTGATAAATCCCATCTTCCCAATTGCCTAAAGGGTTGTCTTTAGGGGATACATTATTTCCTGCATTATATTGTCCTAAAAATGTATCATCAGAATAATTTTCTGGAGTTTCATTATCATCCCATATTTGAATTTTCCGTGTTTTACCATTGAAAATAATATAGGGATCGCAAACAACTTCCTCCCCATCCGGGTCCACCAACCTAACCGGGTTCCACCCACAGTAAGCATATGGAGAAATATTCGGATATTTATCCGCCATAGGATCCACGCTTAACCAACCAGTCAAAATATCCGAATCGTAATACCGTGCTCCGAAGTAGGAAAAGCCTGTCTCTGAGTCTCTTTCTTTCCCGGTGAAAGATTGGGGGTAATTTTGGCTGTATTTTATATGGTTTTGATGCATATTCTTCGGTTGTTTTCGGTTTGCAAAGTTACACATTTATTTTGAAATAGACTTGTTTTGTCCTAAGTTTTGTATGAAATAGTTTTTATCTCAATATGAATTTAAATATTCGCCC
>JAFWZP010000036.1 GCA_017522255.1 Bacteroidales bacterium
TTCTACTTTCTTTTGATTGAGTGTAGCGGGCTACACGATTGAAAAAGAAATAGAAAGATTTTAAGAAAAAACGCAAAGCACGCAAAAGTTCTTTTATTTTTTAATAGTGTTCATAGAACGTGGAATTTTTAGAAGTTGCCTCAAATCAAAATTATGCTATCGAGAGGGGTGCTACCTTTTGCTATCACCAAAACTTGCATTACTCAAAAGCCAAACATTTACAAACTTAAAGCAATGATGCTATGGTAAGACATGTAAACTACACCGACAGAGTATTTTTTTGATACTTTATCACTAATAATTGATAAATAATTCATATCTTTGCAAAACAATACGATATGGTTTTAATATTACTTACCTTCTATATATCAGGAGGTAAAACAATTATTTTTAAAGAAAAAATACAATAATAATGTTTACAATACGCACTAAAAAAGAATTAGCACAAGATACCATCCTTATGGAGGTAGAAGCACCTCGCATAGCACAGTCGGCTCTGCCGGGTCTGTTTTTGATAGTAAAAATGGAAGAGAATTCCGAACGTATACCTTTGACCATAAGCGACTATGACTTGGAGAAAGGTACTGTTACCATTGTGTTTAAGATAATAGGCGGTTCTACCCGAAAGATTGCAGAGTATGCTGTTGGACAAAGTTTTCGCGATGTGGTAGGTCCTCTTGGTCGCCCATCTGAATTTGTATCATTGACACAAGATGAACTTAAAAGCAAGAAGTTTGTGTTTGTGGGAGGAGGTGTAGGTATAGCTCCTATATATCCACAGGTGAAATGGCTTCACAATCACGGAGTGGAAGTAGACTGCATAATAGGAGCCCGCACTCGTTCTCTTTTGGTTTTCGAAGAAGAGTTGCGTAGCGTGTGCAACCTATATGTTACCACCGACGATGGTACATCGGAATACAAAGGAGTGGTAACCGAGGTGTTAAAAACTCTCGTTGAAGGAGGTAAACATTACGACGAAGTGGTGGCTATAGGTCCTATGATAATGATGAAGTTTGTGTCGCAAACAGCACAAAGCTATGGTATAAAATGTACGGTAAGCCTCAATTCTCTGATGGTAGATGGTACCGGTATGTGTGGTGCCTGCCGTGTGAGCATTGGGGGGCAAACCAAGTTTACATGTGTAGATGGTCCCGAATTTGATGCCTCATTGGTAGACTTTGACTTGGCAATGAAACGCCAAGCGATGTACAACACCGTTGAAGGCAAAAAACAAATGGAAGCCGAAGAGGAAGCCGAAGGACATATATGCCATGTTGGTGGTATTGCCGACGAGGTTCGAGATAAGAAGCACCGCATACCTGTGCGTGAACAAGACCCCAAAGTGCGTGCCAAAAACTTCAACGAAGTGTGTCTTGGCTACAATGCCGAAGAGGCTATATTGGAAGCACAACGTTGCCTCAACTGCAAAAATCCACAGTGTGTAAAAGGCTGTCCCGTGAATGTTCATATACCTGAATTTATAAAATATGTAGCCGAAGGCAACTTTATGGAAGCCGCAAAGGTGATAAACCGAGACTCGGCATTGCCTGCAGTATGTGGCCGTGTGTGTCCACAAGAAAAACAATGTGAAGGAAATTGTGTGATGGGCAAAAAGTCGGAACCGGTGGCTATAGGAAAACTTGAACGCTTTGTGGGAGATTGGGTGAGAGAAAACAAAATAGTATTCGACAAGCCGGTGCAAAACAACGGACACAAAGTGGCTGTTATAGGCAGTGGTCCTTCGGGAATAACATGTGCCAAAGACCTTATGATGATGGGGTACGATGTTACGGTGTTTGAAGCATTGCACGAATATGGCGGAGTATTGGTGTATGGTATTCCGGCATTCCGTTTGCCGAAAGAGACTGTGGTACGCTACGAGATAGAGAACGTTCAAAAGATGGGTGTGCATTTCGAAAAAGATATAATAATAGGTCGCACTGTATCTATCGATGATTTGATGGATAAAGAAGGTTTCGAAGCTGTGTATATAGCCTCGGGTGCAGGATTGCCCAACTTTATGAATATACCCGGCGAAAATCTTTGCGGAGTAGTGTCAGCCAACGAATTCTTGACCCGCAACAATCTACTTTTTGCGTATAAAGAAGGCTACGAAACACCCAACTATGTTGGTAAAAAAGTGGCAGTGGTAGGCGGAGGCAATGTGGCAATGGACGCAGCACGCACCGCATTGCGACTTGGTGCCGACGTTAAGATAGTATATCGTCGCTCGGAAGAAGAGCTTCCGGCTCGTGCCGAAGAAGTACATCACGCCAAAGAAGAAGGTGTAGAATTTCATCTACTATGCAACCCTATCGAAATACTTGGCGACGACAATGGTTGGGTGAATGGTATGAAGTGTAACCGTATGCAGCTTGGCGATGCCGATGCTTCGGGACGTAGAAAACCGGTGGTGATACCCGATTCGGAATTTGTGTTAGACGTAGATATGGTTATCATGTCGATAGGTACATCGCCAAATCCTCTTATATCGAGTACTACACCGGGATTGGAAATAGACAAAAAGAACTGTATAGTAGCCGACGAAGAGAGCGGACAAACCTCAAGACAAGGTGTGTTTGCCGGAGGTGATGCCGTAAGCGGTGCTGCCACTGTGATATTGGCAATGGGTGCCGGAAAAAAAGCAGCAAAGGCTATAGACGAATATATACGTAGCAAATAGTAGTTGCGTGTAATATAACAACAATAAAAAAAGCGATAGATAATTCTATCGCTTTTTTTATTTATATCGTTATGTTTTATTTTTCTGTCGCAGTATTTCCCACAAAATAGCTGGCCGGTTGCAATATGTTATCGAATACATAATATTGAATAAGCACGGTGTCGGTGTTGTCAAGTATGGCATATTGACGGTTTACGTCGAATATTTCGGAAAGGTTGCCGGACTCTATTTCGGATATCAACTCAGGGTCGGCAAATTTTACATACGTCTTTAAATTGCGAACACGGTCATCCATATCGGTAATAGTAAGTACAAATCCCGGAGGACGCGAAAAAGTAGTATCCAATTCTACTTTAGGCACTACCGAAGCATATTCGTCGAAGTTTAGGTTTGAAAACGACGATAGCAATTGTGCTACTCGGGCAGTATCGAACTGTGATACTATGGTGCCGGATTTTAATAGTTTAAGGTCGAATGTTTCGCCATTGCGTAAGACTTCAAATGATTCTTCGGGCACCAATGGTATTTCTACACGCACCGACTTAAGGTCTTGAACATCGCAGTGAACTATTTTGCGACTGCGCCACAATGGAGGATTGGGGTTGAAACGAGGGGTGAGGAAGCCTCTAAAGCCGGGTATATGAACTATGTATGGTTCTTTGTCGCCTTCGCGGAACATATAGGTACCCATATTGTCTTGGGTTTCGCTACCTACAAAATATGTGGTAGTAAGTTTTTCGGAAGGAAATAACTTTAGTTTGCCTCCAAACCAATCAATAAAATATACTTTTTGATATACTTCTACCTTTATACTATTCACCGAAAGATTTTTGATGATATTGGGTACAGCGTTACGGTTTACATGTTGACGTATACGCATATCGTGAAGTGTTTCCAATAATATATCTACCAAAGGTTGATTGGCTGGATATTTCTCGTTTACAAGCCATAGGGTATCATCTCCTTCTTTTCCCACACGTTGTAGTAATAAGTTTACATCGAATTTGTTTGAAAGGTATAGTTTAGTAATGGCATCTACATCGCTTACATGGTAGTTTTGTTCTATAGTAGCCGACTTCGACTTTGTTTGAACTACCGCAAATGTGATTATACCTAATATCACTACCGCACATATTATTATTATGTTTCTTTTCTTCATCGTTATTTTTTTATATGGTTATTACTATTTTTTCTTATATCTGTTTTTGCGTATCAGCACTATTGCTACACCACTAACTATCACTATCACTATAGGAACCACAGTGTTTATTACTTGATACATCAAGCGGTTTTCTTTTATTTGAGCTACATTTAGTTTTCGTATCTTTATCTCTCTTGACCTCGATTCCATATAATCCTCATCACCGCATAGGTAGTTTATAGCATTAAGTATAAACGTTTTGTTGGCATACATAGTGTTTGTATACTTGTCGTAGCCCAAAGGATATGGATAGTTTTGACGATAGTTGAATGCATTTTTTATAATATCTCCATCGGATATTACTATCATTTTTGTAGTATCGCCTTCGCTACGATATCCCATTTCGGGTATATCTGTAAAGGTGGGCGACAAGCGGTTTTTCCATGGCGACTTAAAAGCACCTTCCAACAGCACTGCTATAGGTAGGTTTGCTTTGTTGAACAGGCGTGGGTCGGGTTCGGTTTGTGCCACATTAAGGTCTACAACAGCAGGGGCATTCACCACTCTTGTGTATTCCGATGTGGTAAGGAGTACTGTTTTGCGTATTTCGTTGTCTATAATATCTATGCTATTTACAAATTCACTTTTTATCACATCCAAGTTTTTAACTATAGGATGTTTTGATAGTGGCACCACTTCGGGAAAGTAGTACCATGGGCGAAACTCTATCTGAGGATTGTTTCCCATCGAACCTCCGGCCATAGGTATAGGCATACAACGTATATCCATTATAAGGTTGGAGTTGATACGTACACCATAAGTGAACATCATTTCGTCGAAACCTAATCCCAAGTCCATTCTCATTGCCATAGTTTGACTGCGATTTGCCAAGCTATCCATTTCTATATCCAAACCATCAATAAGCCATAGCACTCTACCTCCATACATCACAAATTGGTCTATTATATACAAGTCTTCATCGCTAAAAGGCTTGGTTGGTTTGGGCACTACCAATAGTTTAAATTTATTTCTAAAACTGATGTTTGTAGAATCTTTTGAGTCTATAACACGTTCGGTTAGCGAGTTTATATTTCCATCTAAAGTTATGTTTTCCATAGCATAGTAGTCCGTAAGAGCCAGCTGTATATCATATATTGCATGGCGTTCCAATTCACCATGGCCTTGCAAGAATGCTATACGTTGCTTTTCGGTACGGCTAAGTCGGCGTATAGCATCGGTAAGAGTATATTCCAAAGCTTGCACCGAGTTGTTTATCAGTTCGGCTTCCGACACATATCGTTGTCCTAATAAAAGCTGCACCGATGTTTCTTGTCCTTTATACATCACATCGGCAGCAGGTATCACCAATTGTTGTTTCAAACCGTCGGGGGTCTTTATCTCTATCTGACTTGGTTGGATACCCTTTTGTGCAAGTTTTTGATAAAACACTTGCTGTTCCTTCGGGTCGTCAAAATCGGTAGGGTTTACAAATTCGTATTCTATATACTTATTGTAAGCTCTAAATTGGTTGAGCATTTCTTTTGTTTCGTTTTGCAGACGCACAAAGTCGGGAGGCAGTTCGTTGCCTTCCAAATATACGCGCACCAACACTGTTTCGTCGATGTCTTTAAGCAACCGTTTGGTAGCATTGGATAATGTGTAACGTTTTTCGGATGTAAGGTCGAAACGAGTGTATATATAATTGCCTATTATATTTAGGAATATAATCACAAAAATAGCGGCAAAAAGTTCGATAAGGTGCGAACGTTTGAGGCTGCGTTTTTGTTTGCTGTCGGTATCTTTTCTCTTGAAAAGTTTTATATCTTTAAATTTCATATACTAAATTTTCGTGGTATTTGACTAATGAGTTGATTATTTCTGCCATTTTCTTGATAACAGTACTACACGTGTAAGCATAACAAACAAAGCTATCACACTTAAGAAATAAAGCACATCGCGAGTATCGATAACGCCACGACTTATCGATTCGTAGTGATAGCGTATGCCAAGTGAACGCACAAAAAGATTCAACGAACCAAAAATATCCATATTGTACACTGTTTCGAATCCAAGATAGCAGAACACCGATAAGAGTATGGCTACGATGAATGCCACTATCTGATTATTTGTAAGCACCGATGCAAAAAGGCCTATGGCAACAAATGCACTGCCCAAAAATAGTAACCCTATATACGAACCTATCACACTGCCGGTATCCACATTGCCTATAGGGTCGCCAAGCATATACACGCTTATATAGTACACAATGGTAGGCAGTATGGATATAAATACCAATGTAATACCTGCTAACAACTTAGCAAATATTATCTGATACTCACTGAGAGGTTTTGTAAACAGCAATTCGATAGTGCCGTTCTTTTTTTCTTCGGAAAACATACGCATGGTAATAGCCGGTATAAGAAACAAAAACAAAAACGGACCTATAAGAAAAAGACCATCTAAGCCGGCATAACCATAGTCCATGATATTAAAATTCGAATTAAAAACCCATAGCATCAAACCATTCAATAGAAGAAATACAATAATGGTAAGGTAGCCCATCAGCGACGAAAAAAAACTGCCCAATTCCTTTTTGTATAATGTATACATATCGATATTTATTTTATTCTTTTATTCAGTTAAGTGCATAATAAACGCTATAACAACAATATAATTGTGTAATTATGTAAAAAAACAAACTACAAAAATACGCATATTTTTCCAAATTATAGCGTTGTGAGCCATAAAAAATTAAATGTCATTAGTTGCTTTGTATTCGAGTGGCTCTATTATTGAGTAGTAGCTGAGTTGTTTGCCATAAGGCTTTGCCATAATTATCCATATCGGTGGCTTGTTGTTGGTTGTTGTCTATATAGTTTGCAACGTCTTTGTTTTTGTAGCGATATAGCCGTTTATCGTCGCTGTCTTTTTTCGAAAACAGCATCCATTCGTTGTCCAACACTGCATATCCCGACACATTCATTATGCAGGCATACTTGCGTTGTTGACGGGTGAGGTCTATTCCAAAATGATTGGCAGTATAGGGAATGTTTAGAAGTCCCATTGTGGTGGGAAATACATCTATCTGATTGGCCATGCCACTATCTATTTTTGGTGCTATAATATTTGGAGCATAAAATATCAATGGTGTCCTAAAGTAGCTCAAAGGCAATGGATAGGTAGCATCTTGTGCAGTGCCATGGTCGGCCACAAGCACAAACAAAGTGCTGTCGAACCATGGTTCTTGTGCTGCCTTGTCGAAAAAATAACGTAGCATGTCATCGGCATATTCCACTATCCGGTCTTCGTCGCGGGTATTTTTAAACTCAAAATCAGGGTCGAAATAATATGGAGGATGATTGCTGATGGTAAGTATGGTAGCAAAAAAAGGATTAGCATTGTTGCTCAGCTTGTTTATTTTGTCTAAAGCAAAAGTAAACAAAAACTTATCGCAAACACCCCATGTGTTTTTTATTTCGTGGGCGGGATAGTCTTCTTGCGAATACACTCTATCGTATCCGTTGGCAAGCAAAAAGCCATTAGAATTGTCGAAGTTTTTGTCGTGCGACAAAAAAAACGTAGTCGAATATCCATGTTTTTTTAGTTCGTAAGGCATCGAATTGAAAAGTTTTATAGTGGTGCCATACATAGGTTGCTTATCGAAAAGAGTAGGATACGAGGTTGTGGTGCTATACATTCCGCTACATGTGCGGTTGCCCATAGTATAGCAGTTTTCGAAATATAGACTATGCTTTAGTAGCGAATCCAAAAATGGTGTAAGCCCTTTGGTGCAACCATGGTGCAATAGGTTGTCGGCACTCATACTCTCCATAAGTATAAGCACTATATTGTAGGGTATCTTTTCTTGGTCGAAACAAACTTCACGCTGCAGGGGATACACTGTATCAGACTTGACAATATCAAGCAATTGTTGCATCTGTGCAAGAGCCTGCCTGCTGTCCATCATTTGTATTTCGGCATCAGACTCATCAGTTCCAAAACTATTTAGAAATATAAATACCGGGTTTAGCCCAAGTTGGTTTAGTAGCTGATTGTTGCCAAAGTATGCCATACCGGTGTGTATGGGGCGTGCTTTGAAATTGAGGTTGCCTCGCATTCCAGCAAACATAACAAAAAACAATACCACTGTGTATATGCTTTTAGATACATACATCTTTTTGCGATAGGCTTGCTCTCGCTGTAGCAGTTTGTACACTATTTTATAAAACACTATTGGGACAAGCACTATAGGTATTATCATTATCCAAAAGCGAGGTTCTTCTAATATCATCTTTGCCACCAAGCCAATATTGCCTTCCATTCCATCAAATGCAGCGACATTAAAATGTATAAAAAACTGATTAAAATAAGGTATATCGACGGCACACACCGCAAAGGTAGGTGCAAATATTATGGTACAAAGTGTGGCTATAGCCTTGTTGGTTTTGCCCGATGGAGAGCCAACAAACGACATTATTGTAAGCAATATTACCGGCAATGCTATGGCAAAGCCTATCACCACACAGTCGAACCTCAATCCTACAACAAAAGCAGTAAGCACATCTGCAATAGAAGCATCGCCAATTTTAGGCATACACACCAATAGCAGTGCCATTCTAAATAATGTGTATATGATTATAAGCAACATATATAGTTTTACGGCGATAGTTACATGTGCCGGTAGGCGTAGCACATCGTATATTATGTGTTTCAAGGAGTTATTCTTTGTTGTCATTGACTTGTAACGATGCTTTGGATTTAAAATATTCGATATAAAAGTCTATATTTATTTTTAGCCATACCGCTATGCATGCCACCCCTTTCAAGCAATAAGGATTTACTATATTGTCGCGTATCGTTTTTGGAAATATATCGGTAGGCGACAGCGATGTAAACACAAAAGCCAAAACCAGCAGTGTGTAGTTTGCCCAATTTTTGGGCGACATAACAAACCATATAGCCACTCCTGCCATAGCTATAACAAAGGTTGGCGATTCGGCTTTGTGATTAAAGATTACCATCCATATAAGCAACGACGACAATATATTGTAGCGAAAAACCGTGTCGGTGTATCGTTGTGTAAACAAAAAAGGAATCATAAAAAATATTCCACCTATCGCCACTATTACAAACTTATTGCCTTGCCAGCCAAACCATGTGTTTAACCAACCCAACACCGAGTAACCATACGAAGCACTATGGTCGTTCGAAAGCATATTACCAAAACTCGAAAGCAAAAAACCATATTGTTGGATATCTACAAACAATAGCGGCACCACAAACAATATCACCATCCATAATACCGAATATGCCATTGATTTAACTTTGTTGGGATACATAAGGAATAAAGCAAAACCCAATATCCCAAAAAGTTTTATGTATGCCGATATGGCAACACATAGTGTAGCCCATATATATTTTTTGTTTTCGAGCAGACCAAAGGTCAATATCATAAGCCCGGCTATAAGTGCGTTGGACTGCGAGTTTTGGATAGACGTAATCATCTCTATGGCACATATAAGCAGTATCAGTCCTTTCTTCAGATTGTCCACCTTAGGCAGATAATACACTGCCAATGCCAACACCAATACGTTCAGCAAATTCCACAGATTGAGACCAAGCCAATCGGGCAACGATGCAAAGATGCCGAAAAAGGTAGCAAAGGTAGGAGTGTACTTAAACAAATCCCAATGCTCGTTGAGATAAAGAGTATAAAGATCTTTACCTTCGCATAGGTGATGAAACGATGATTTGAATATAACATAGTTGTTATAATGCGTTTGCACAAAGTTTTCGCCCGCATAGGCATATTGCTTGGGAGCTCGTAGTAGCGACTGTGTACTAGCTATTACAGAGAATGTTACAAACAGCAACACTATTACCCAAGGCTTTGATATTATATTTTTTATCTTATCCATACAAGATGCAAAGATACGAAAAATATTTTATATGTGTTTTTTATTTTTATTGCGTAGTAGTTAGTGCAACAGCTATAGGGACTTTTATTAAGCTATCATAGCCATTGTAGCAACTTGTTTATCGTTGTTTTTTCGGTTTGCAAAATTACACATTTATTCCTGTATAGACAAGTTTTGTCCCGACTTTTACATGAAATATTTTTCCTCCCGACGTTGTGAAATTTTCCTCAGGAGGAAAATCCTGCTGCATCGCGAGGAAAATTCATCGGCATAGCGAGGGGATTTCGAGGATGATATACCGGCTCGAAATTGATGGTATACCGTCATGGTGATGATACCCTATTGTGAACAGATTGATGATAGGGTATGAATAAAAAGGTCATCTAAAAATTCCACGTTCCATGAAACATTATATGACAATAAAAGAACTTTTACGTTGCTGACTTCATTGATGTTGCTAACGCTCGAAAGAACTAATGCCAAAACTTCGACAAAGTCAAAATTCCGTAAATCACTTGCAAAGCAATTTTTAGATGTAGCCTAAAATCAATCTTTTCTGCCTAAATATATCATTATGTAGTATACCAATGTGGCCAATGATGTAAGTGCGGCAATAAAATAAGTATATGCAGCCCAACGCAATGCATCTTCGGCATATTTATGTGTATTAGGCGAGGTGATATTGTGGGTATTGAGCCATACTAATGCACGTTTTGAGGCATTCACTTCTACGGGAAGTGTGATGATGCTGAAGAGTGTGGTGATGGCAAAAAGGCATATACCTATAAGCAGGAGCTTTGGGAATATACCTATAAGCAGTATGCCTGCCAACAATACCCATTGTACCCAATGAGATGCAAAACTAACTATAGGCACCAACGACGAACGCATTTGCAACCACGCATAAGCTGTGGCATGTTGCACAGCATGGCCTGTTTCGTGTGCTGCCACAGCGGCGGCGGCTACACTATTACTATTATATACCCCATCGCTAAGATTGATGGTTTTGGTGGTAGGGTTGTAGTGGTCGGTAAGCGTACCGGGTGTCGACACCACTTTCACATCGTAGATATCGTTGTCGCGAAGCATTTTTTCGGCCACTTCTTTACCGGTCATACCATAATTCATAGGTATTTTGGAATACTTCTTAAACTTTGATTCCAATCTATTGCTGATAAGATAACTTGCTAAGGCAAATACACCAAAAATTATCCAAATACTCATTGTCGTATATATTAATGTTTATATTTTAAATATTATCGTCCTTAATAACGTGTAGTACACAAAAAAATTATGTATTGTTGTTTAATATTTCTTTGTACTTCTAAAACCAAACATCATACAATAATGTTTTGTAGAAAAAAGATTTATTATGACAGCTGATTTTTTGTTCGAAACAAGTTGGGAAGTATGCAACAAAGTGGGAGGCATACACACCGTATTATCCACCAAAGCAAATAGTTTGATAAAGGAATTGAACGACAACTATATACTTATAGGTCCGGATGTTTGTAGGAATGTGGAAGGTAATGCCGAGTTTATCGATGATGCTTCGCTTTATAAGGGTTTTAGATCATATACAGCCAATAAGGGTCTGCACATAAAGATAGGCCGCTGGAATATAGTGGGTAAACCTGTTGTTTTTTTGGTTGATTTTTCGGATTTGTTTCAGCAAAAAAATACTATATTTTCGCATTATTGGGAAAAGTATGGTCTCAACAGCCTTAGTGGGCAATGGGATTACATAGAGCCTATGCTTTTTGGCTATGCTGCAGCCCGTGTTATAGAATGCTACTACGAATATTATATATCGTCGGCACACCATGTGGTGGCTCATTTTCATGAATGGATGACAGGCAGCGGCATATTGTATCTCAAAGAATATTGTCCTCAGATAGCCACAGCATTTACCACCCATGCCACAGTGCTGGGACGCTGTATAGCCGGAAATGGGTTGCCTTTGTACCACAATATAGAGAATTATATGCCCGACACTGTGGCTACTAACTTTGGGGTGGAGGCCAAGCAGTCGCTGGAAAGCATTGCTGCCATACAGTGCGATGCCTTTTCGACGGTGAGCGAGATAACCAACCGCGAATGCGTGCAGTTTCTTGGTCGCTCGGCCGACACTATCACTCCAAATGGGTTTGCAAAGGAAATCGCTTACAATGATGATAAGCATGACACAATTCGTATGACACAACGAACTCTTATTGCTTCGATATTGGAAAAAATGATTAACCAAAAAATAGACCATAATGCTTTTTATGTGCTTACAAGTGGACGCTACGAGTTTCATAACAAGGGCATAGATGTCTTTATCGATGCATTAGGAATACTGAATGCTGACACTTCGCTTACACGACAAGTGGTGGCTGTGATAGCAGTGCCCGCTCATACCTCTGAACCTAATTGGGAATTGATGGACACAGATAAACTGCCCGACTATAAAAATCCTACTCCGGAACGCTACTCAACTCATTATCTACATAACTATGATAACGACCCTATAATAACATGTATAAAGAAAAACAAACTCTATAACTCGCCTACCGACAAGGTGAAAGTAATGTTTGTTCCTTCGTATCTTAATGGCGACGATGGTGTGGTGAATAGCACTTATTTTGATTTTCTTACAGCTTTCGACACAACGGTGTTTGCTTCCTATTACGAGCCGTGGGGTTATACCCCTATGGAAAGTATGGCTTTTGGAGTACCTACACTTACCACCTCGCTGGCAGGCTATGGCTCGTGGTTGAAAAACAAAATAATTGATAGTAAAGTGCCTATAGGAGTAATGAACCGAACCGACACCAACTACAACGATGTGGTGAATGAAACGGCAAAAAGGTTGCTATATGGGACTAATATGGGGACTTCGGATTATGAGCATCTTAAAGAACAAGCCTTAGAAATATCGCAACAAACAATGTGGGAAAACTTTATAGTTTATTATCACACGCTTTACGATGTGGCTCTTGGCAAAGCCCGCCAACGCATAAATTTATACAACGACAAGATACCATACATAGAAAAAAATCCTATAGTGGTAAACTGGGGCAACGAAGCGGAATGGCACAAAGTATTTGTGCGACCTGTGATGCCTCGCAACCTCGAAGGATTGCAACGGTTGGCTCAAAACCTATGGTGGTCGTGGAATGGTAATGCCATAGCCTTGTTTGAATCTATTGATGCAGCCTTGTTTGAACAATGCCAACGCGACCCTAACAAAATGCTGGCATTACTGTCGGCTCAAAAGATAGACGAACTGTCGGCCGACCACACTTTTGTTGACCGTCTAAACGATGTTGTAACCCAATTTGATGCATATATAAATCGCCCACATTCCACCAACGACTATTGTGTGGCATACTTCAGTATGGAGTTTGGCATACACGACTCGCTTAAAATATATTCGGGTGGATTGGGTATGCTGGCAGGAGACTATCTGAAACAGGCTAGCGACTCCAATAAAAACATGGTGGGCATAGGCTTGCTGTATCGTAATGGATATTTTGTTCAGCATATTACCAAAAACGGAGAACAGATATCGAATTATGTGCCACAAAAGTTTTCGCAGTTGCCTATATCCTCGGTGATGGATAAGCAGGGCGGTTGGCAAAAAATATCGGTGGCTTTGCCCGGACGAATAGTATATGCCAAAGCATGGCTTTGCAAGGTAGGAAGGGTGCCTTTATACTTATTGGATACCGACATAGAGGATAACAATGAGCAGGATCGACAAATAACAGCACAGCTATACGGTGGAAACCCCGAAATGAGGCTTAAGCAGGAAATAATATTAGGTATAGGGGGAATAAGACTATTGCAAGCCTTGAACATACACCCCGATATATATCACAACAACGAGGGACATTCGGCTTTTTCGTGCTTGGAACGTTTGCAACATTATGTGGTAGACAACAAGATAGCCGTAGACGAGGCTCGTGAACTTATCAGTGCCTCCACATTATACACCACGCATACTGCAGTGCCGGCAGGACACGATGCTTTCGACGAGGAACTTATGAGGGTATA
This sequence comes from Bacteroidales bacterium, assembly GCA_017522255.1. Lineage (GTDB taxonomy): Bacteria > Bacteroidota > Bacteroidia > Bacteroidales > P3 > HGM05376. The sequence goes on from JAFWZP010000036.1 coordinate 13,781, forward strand.
CTTTTCTCATTATTGTTCGGCAATAAACATTTCGTGGAACGACTTTATGGCTTTTGGCCGTTTCGACCCCAACAATAGCAACGAAAAATTTTCGATGAGCGTATTGGCAATACATTTCTCGCAAGAAGTAAACGGCGTGAGCGAGATACATGGTCAGGTGAGCCGTCGTATGTTTGCACCATTGTTTAAGGGATATTTCCCCGAAGAACTATTTATAACCCACGTTACCAATGGAGTTCATTTCCCTACATGGGTAGCCAATTCGTGGCTCAGACTTTATGTTGAAACCTTTGGCGAAGAGTTTTTAAGCAACCAATCAAACGAACAGTACTGGCTTAAGATACATAATGTGAGCGACGATAAGATATGGCACACCCATGTACAACAAAAACATCAATTGCTCGATTACATTAAATTGCGACTCAAGGCCGACTTTTTGCAACGTGCCGAAGAGCCTCGACTATGGCTCGACACAGTAGAAAACATCAACTACAATGCTCTTACCATAGGCTTTGCACGTAGGTTTGCCACCTATAAACGTGCTAACCTTATATTCTCGAACCTCGACCGGCTTAAACACATAATATCGAATCAGGACCACCCCATACAATTTATATTTGCCGGTAAGGCTCACCCCAACGACCAAGGTGGAAAGGATTTGATACGACAAATAACAGAAATATCGAAGCAACCCGATTTTGTGGGTAAGATAATATTCTTAGAAAATTACGATATGAACCTTGCCAAATATCTTATACATGGTGTAGATGTATGGCTAAACACTCCCCAACGACCATTAGAGGCTTCGGGCACCAGTGGCGAAAAAGCCGTTATGAATGGCGTACCAAACTTTAGTGTACTTGATGGATGGTGGGCCGAAGGATTTCGTGAAGATGCAGGTTGGGCGTTGCCTAAAGAAAATATATATCAAAACAACGAATATCAAGACAAATTAGATGCCGAAACAATATACACGATACTGGAAGAAAAAATAGTGCCTGCATACTATAACTACCGCGAAAACAATGTGCCTAAGCGTTGGACATCGTATATAAAGAATACCATAGCCGGTATAGCACCGCACTACACCATGGAGCGACAGCTAAACGACTATTATGCCGAATATTACAATAAACTATATGCACGAACACAAGAACTTACAAAAAATAAATCGGCAAAGCTGAAAGAGTTGGTGGCATGGAAACGAAAAATGTCTCAGGCATGGAACACAATAGAACTTATAGATGTGGAGTATCCCGAAACAGAGAAACTTCCGCTTAATCTTGGACAAGAGTATACTATGAAGGTGGTGCTTCAGCTTGCCGGAATATCTTCTGATGATGTTGGAGTGGAATTAGTGGTGTGCAAAAAAGAAAATGGTATTTGTAAATTCCTAAAAACAATACAACTGGAAATGGTGGACGAAAAGCAAGGTCGTGTTACTTATACCAAAACTTCGCGAGCCATACTCTCCGGAGTATATCAATGTGCATTTCGCATATATCCCAAGCATTCTCTTCTTCCAGATAGGCAGAACTTACCATTGTTAAAGTGGATTTAGGTAATTTCTAAAAATTGATTTGCAAGTGATTTACGGAATTTTACTAGAAAGATTTCGGTAACGTTGCGATTAAGCGAGAAAAGAGCAATGCCTTAGCATTAGCTCTTTCGAGCGATAGCAACATCGACGAAGTCAACATTCGCAAAGTACGCAAAAGTTCTTTTTATTTTTGGATAACATTCATGGAACGTGGAATTTTTAGAAGTTGCCGTATTTAAATTTGTTCGTTATTGCGAATAAATCGAAATGTTAATAGATAAAATCGAAATGTTAAATACAGTCTAATAATACTACGCGATGTAGTGCAAAATGCCTCGTGATGTAAGTTGATTTTCCTCCCGATGTAGCTACTACGACATCGGGAGGAAGTTTTGATACCCTCCCCAAGCACCCTATTTAGAGTAGCGACACCTCTAAAATCAGCCATAATAGCGTCCTGTTTCTTATTTCTGTTGATTTATTAGAAAATAAGCTATCTTTGATAATCAACTCGTTGCAGTAATAACCCTTCGAGACTGCGATATTTTTTCAAAATAATAATCTTGCGGATAAATATCCGATTCTCTGAGTTAAATCAATCGATGTTAATCTGTATTAAATTTATTAATCATTAAAATACCGATACTATCCTTGATATTAGAGAAAGGATAGCCTTTTGTTTGCGACATTTTTGCGACAAATGCAGAATGTTCTTTTCGGATAAAGAAAAATATAGTACCTTTGCAAAATAATTTCAAACATCAAAATGATATGATACGTGGGATATATAAAGTATGGTGCCTGCGGTGCCATCACAGTTTTATAGATATAGATGCCGAAGCGAATGCATCGAGTCAAAGCACACAGGCGAAGCGTTGCCCCAAGTGTGGCAGTCGCCTGATTGTAAGAACACCTAAAACAAAATAATAGAAGGAATATGACAAACATAAAGTTCAATCCTTGGGTGGGAGAGCATTACCACCTTGGAATACAGGGCTACGACCCGGAAGGTAAAATAATATTCGGCACCGAAAGCCATAGAGGGAAGAAGGTGCTGGTGCTTGGCGAAAGCCACTACTGTGCCAACCCCGAAACGGAAGCCGTGCCGGAGATAACCCAAGAGATTATTGCCGACATTATAAACCCTTCCGCCGAATGGGAGGCATACAAGAACACTTACACCAAGTTTGCAAAATCGTTTGTGGGCTGCATAGGCAACTTGGACAACGAAACCAAAGCCAAGGCATGGCACCACGTGGTGTTCTACAACTATCTGCAAGTGGCCATGAGTGATGCAAGGATAGCTCCAACTGCATCTGATTTCCAAAGTTCGACAACAGCATTCTTCGAAGTGCTGGAACGCTACACTCCCGATATTGTAATAGCTTGGGGGCAACGGCTGTACAACAATCTGCCGCAAGGCGGCAAGCAACTGCCCGACTTGACTATAGAAACCGGACGTTTTGCAGGCAACGCCACCGAGCTATGGAGCTACCAAGTGGCAGGCAAAAGCATTGTCGTTATGCCCATCACTCACCCTTCGGCAGCCTACAGCACAGAGTGTTTCAACGCATTCTTTAGGGAGTTGATAGGGAATATATAACCATAAAATGGCAACCGACGACTGCTCTTCTCGATAAAAAATATACATATTTTTTGGAGATAATGAAAAATTTTGTATATTTGCAATGTTGTAGTATTCTTAGTAATATCTACAATTTATTGAGAAAGTGATATTTGCTTTGTTTCTCGGCAGTGACCTCGACAATCACTATCGTGTAAATTCAGAAACAAACGGCAGATTTACTCGCTTGTATTGTATCGTATAGTTTCATTACGATAAGGTTCAAGTGGAGCAGTCTGACGTTACCATTTCTGAATTTAAAGGGAGTCGAGGCCCTACTGCTGAGAGTGGTAAAATAAGGTGTTCCACTTTTTTAATAAGACAACAAGGATTAGGTGCAAAAGGGAAAATATAAAAATAAATTGGTTAATAAACTTTGTAGTTATGAAGAAAATATACATTTATTTGTCTGTAACATTGTTTTTCATAATTAGTGCTTGTTCAAATATTTCCGATATATGGAAAGAATGTAATTGGGTGAACGACACCAACGGTATTAAGTTGTGGACTCCGATAAACGAAGATGCTACAACATATACATGGAAAGGACAATCATGGAACTCTTATGCCCATGGCAAAGGGACTATTACTATATACGATGCCAACAACAATATTATAAAACAAGACACAGCCACAGCATATTATGGTGCAATGTCGAAATGGCATATCAAAGATGTTCCTAATGGAAAGTATGTTGGAGAAGTATATGAAAAGACAATGGATGGTTTTGGCATCCTTGTCAAAAAAGATAGTATATTTGTAGGACAATTTAAAAATAGTATTCCCAATGGTCGTTTGGATTGGTATGTAAATAACAGACTATACTATACCGGAAACTGGGAAAATGGATCGTTCAATGGCGAAGGAACTTTATATAAAGAAGATGGCACAGAAACCACCGGTATATGGAAAAATGGTGCTATTTATGAAAAAATGGTTGATATTACCACCGAAGTAGGACATTATTATGGATATATGGTTGATGGGAAACCATCACGAAGAGGGATTATGGAATATGCCGATAGTAGTGTTTATGACGGTGAATGGAAGAATGGCAAGTTTGATGGTGAAGGTATTTTCAGTAATGAACAATATACTTATAGAGGGAGTTTCTTAAATAATTATCCACATGGAACTGGAAGTCTTTTATTCAAAGACTTTTCTTCTTATGTAGGAGAATGGAAAGATGGTATGCCAAATGGCAAAGGTGTCATGAATTTTCCGAATGGAGATAGTTATGATGGAGAATGGTTAAATAGTGAATTTGATGGAAACGGAACATATTTCTATTCTTTTGGAGATATGTATTCTGGTGAATTTAGAAACGGTCTTCAGCATGGAGAAGGTATGTATACATGTAAAGATTTTTCTTATTCTGGGCATTGGGATGAAGGTTGGATGAACGATTTTGGAATAATAGAATATAAAAATGGAGATGTATACGAAGGTAATTTTGTTGAAAATCAAAAATATGGATTTGGAACATATTCTTTTAATACAGGAAATGTTTATGAAGGAGAATTTGTTGATGACAGAATAAATGGACTGGGAACCTTCTATTTCTCAGATGGCAGTATTTATGAAGGTGAGTTTGAAGATGGTAAAATTTATGGAGATGGAACATTTTATTGTGTAATTAACAATGATACAGTAGCAATAACTGCTTTTTGGGACGGAGAAGGTAATATACCTACTGAAGTTAGTATGCTTTTTTCAAATGGAGACTTATATGAAGGTCCCCTAAAAAATGGACAGCCAACACAAGATGGAGTTTGGAGCAATGTAAAAACAGGCAAAATAATGAACGCCTTAGACGATGCTAATGAATGGTATAAATCTCATAAAGAAACTATTGATAAAGTTATAACATACATGAGTATTGCACTTACAGTAGTTGCAGTTGGTACAGCAATTGTTGCAACAGGTGGTGCAGCCACACCGGCTGTAATTGGTTTAGGTAAAGCTGCATATATTGCAGGTGGTGCAATAAATGTTGTTGATGCAGGTATGAGAATAGGTTCTGCCTCATTAGATGGCGACTATAGTACAGTAGGGAAAGAAGTTGGAACAAACGTGGCATATGCACTCGCTCCAACAGTAGTTAAAGGTGCAGTTAAAGGAGTAGGACTTGTAGGAAAAAAAGTTTTACGAACAAATATTGCAAGGAAAACGAAAGCTTCTCTTAGCAAAACTGCTCAAAAAATATCTCAAAGCAGGACATCTCAAAAGGCAAAAAAAGGTGTGAAATCTATTGGTAAAAGTGTTAGCAATAGTGCAATTAAAATATCGAAGACAAAGCCATTTCAGAAAATTGTAACAGTAGCAAAGGATGGTTCAGGCAAACTTACCAAAACACTAAAAAATACTAGAGATAAGGCTTTGAAAAAAATAAAAAATAGTAAAGCTAATCAGAAATTGGAAAAGAAAATAGCAAAAAAAATAGCAGATAATGATGCTAAAATATTATCGAAATATGCAAGCAGACATAAGTTAAGCAAAGAAAAACAATCTCTTCTTTTGAAAGAAATGAATGAGAATCCAGAGTTGGCCAATCTAATTCGTACAGATCCAGAGTTATATATTAAAAAATGGGTAAACATGAAAAAAGAAGTAGATTATAGCAAGGTTAAAATAATAAATGGTAAGAAGGTTTTGTATAGTGAATATGCTGGAAAATCATATAATTTTGAATTGCCACTTAATAAAAGACTAAATAATCTATATTCGAAAAATAATAGAGAAATTATAGTAAATGGTGATAAAACAAAGAAATATATAGAAATTGACGGTGATAAAAAAACAAAAACCTTACTAACAGAAACTGATGAGATTTTGGTGGAAAAGTTAGAAGATGGCACATTGAAAGTTCTTGAAGTGAGAGCCGGGAAAGGTCTAAAATATTATTCAAAGAAATATCCTAATGGTATTCCATATAATCAAGAGGGTTTTCCTGATTTTGTCAAAGCCGGAGCTTGTAAAAAAGATAAAGATGGAAATTTATTTGTAGTTGAAGCTCCAAAAGGATTTAAAGAACGTGCCAAAGATATAGCAAAAGCAACAAAGGTTGCTAAAGAAAAATATGGAGATAATTTTAACATGGATGGATACACTTGGCATCATCTTCCTGGCCCACCAGACCAACTTGTTTTAGTTGATTACACTGTGCATAAAATGGCTAAACATTCAGGAGGCATAAGTTTAAAGAATTCAATACAATAGATAAATAAAATAATATATCATGGAAGAA
>JAFWZP010000037.1 GCA_017522255.1 Bacteroidales bacterium
AGTAACACTATTAGGAATAGTAACGGAGGTACTAGTACCTATATATGCAAGTAGCGAAGTCTTTGTATTATTGGCATAAACAAAATCACCTTCTATATATCCGTTAACCGACAATGCTCCCCATGGGCTACCTGTGGCTGTACCATTATAAATAATATTTTTCACCAAATAGAAAGCCTCATATCCAATAGAAGTAACACTATTAGGAATAGTAACGGAGGTTAAACCGCTACATTCATAGAAAGCAGAACTTCCAATAGAAGTAACACTATTACCAATAGTAACGGAGGTTAAACCGCTACAACCATAGAAAGCATTACTTCCAATAGAAGTAACACTATTACCAATAGTAACGGAGGTTAAACCGCTACAACCACTAAAAGCAGAACTTCCAATAGAAGTAACACTATTTGGAATAGTAACGGAAGTACTTGTGCCTATATATGCAAGTAGCGAAGTCTTTGTACTATCAGCATAAACAAAGCCATTTTCAACAAACCCGTTAACCGACAGTGCACCCCATGGGCTACCTGTGGCAGTACCATTATAAATAATATGTTTTACCAAATAGAAAGCATACCATCCAATAGAAGTAACACTATTAGGTATAATAACCGAGGTTAAACCGCTACAACCGCCAAAAGCAAAACTTCCAATAGAAGTAACACTATTAGGAATAGTAACGGAGGTTAAACCGCTACAACCTTCGAAAGCACATTCTCCAATAGAAGTAACACTATTAGGAATAGTAACCGAGGTTAAACCGCTGCAACCGCTGAAAGCATAATTTCCAATAGAAGTAACACTATTAGGTATAGTAACCGAGGTTAAACCTCTGCAATTATAGAAAGCCTCATATCCAATAGAAGTAACACTATAAGTTGTTCCTTGGTATGTTACTGTTGAAGGTATAACCACCGATGTTGTAGAAGTACTGCAATCAGCTACTTTTGCAGTATTACTACCGGTTATTTGATACGTTAAGTCTCCTATTGTAAATGTCGTTTGTGCAAGTAGCACGTTTGTGCATAATAATGCACAAATCAATAATAATCTTTTTCTCATTTTAAGCCTCCTTTCTTGTTAGAATTGTTTGTAATACATTCTTTGCATGCCTTGCGTGGCATAGCTTTGCTTGAAGAATAATCAATTAAACTATCCATAATTTTTTTATTTTATTTGTGAGCCGTCGGCTGATATTCGGTAAATAAGGGATATAAAGAAAGGCGTGAGTTTTTCAATGATTACCTTATTTCTATTGAGGATGTCTGGTAAAATCCGTTGTCAAATAAGTACACGAAAATCCACGCCTTATCAGGCGTGAAGTCCATGCAGTCTTATTCTCGACATTTATTAGTTTACCAGACTATTTCAATAGGAGAATAAGAGCATCAAGCTCTGTGTTTATACTATGTTATTATATTTATTTTTACGTTGTTACATATTATTTTCGTTTAGTTTGAAAGTGCAAAGTTACGCATATTTTTGGAATAATGGTAATATTTTGAGGAAATATTTTTGCACAAACATGTAAATATATATAATAGTATCTCTTACAGGCACTGCAACAACAGACCGGCCAAAAGCCCAAAGCCAACGGCAAACAGCCAACAGCCAATCCCAAAAGACACGTCCTACAAACTGCCTATGAACGTTCCAAAAGTTGTTTATAGGCAATTTCTAAAAATTGCTTTGCAGGTGATTTGCGGAATTTTCTTAGGAAAATTTCTACTTTCTTTTGATTGAGCATAGCGGGCTATGCGATTGAGAAAGAAATAGAAAGATTTCAAGAAAAAACGCAAAGCACGCAAAAGTTTCAAAGAACATCCTTCTATCATTCCGAAACGTGGAATTTTTAGAAGTTGCCTTAAGACGTTTCTAAAATATATTTCGCCCGTTTCAAAAAGTATTTTCAAGACTTGAAAGTATATTTTCAAGGCTTGAAAGTATACTTTCATGGCTTGAAAGTATATTTTCATGTCATGAAAATAGTTTTATAAGCATGTATGCGAAGTTTTGTAGACGTATCTATGAAGTTTATCAAACGCGTCTGCCGGAACAACGGGACGTAGGTAATAAAATCATGTGTGGGGATACAAGAAAAGAGGCGACGAAACTCTGCATATTGTTTCGTCGCCTCAGGGCATAAAAGACTTTCATTTAATCTCAGTAAATCATTTCCGTTCTTGGAATTTCAACAACCTACTTTCATTAATTAAAATACTATTTTTCATACTTAAACATAATGTTGGTGTAGTTTGGATTTGTCCAATCTATCATCATTTGGCGGAATGCTTTGTAGTCTTTAACGCTTATTTGTTCGTCGGTTATCGTCAGTTGACGTTCCACAACCAAAGTATCTTCCTTTTGGAATATCTTTATCTTTATACTGCCAAAAGGTTTTTCATACTTAACATCAACCATCTTTCCTACATAGTTTACACCTTTGGGCAAAAGGATATTAAAGCTATAACTTTCGTTTGTTTTGCCACACGCTACAGGAGTAGAGCGTTTTGATGTCAAATAGTGAGGCAATATATTGATACCATATTGCGGCATACCGAAGTCTATGGTGTAATATCCGTTTTTGGCATCTACAACATCTAATTTGATATTTACACCATCATTGACTTTTGCGTTATCTATCTTTATTTGAGAATGTACCGTTATCTTCGCATCAGCCAAATCTAAAGTGGAATTCGAAATATTACTTATAGACTTTTCTTTTAAACATTGCACCGGTTCGGCTGTGCTTATAGGCGACATATCGTAGGTTTTTCCATCTATGACAACCGAAACCATTACATTGCTTTCGTCTGAGGTGGCGAAATCGCCGTTAGGACTTTTGCGTATTGTGGTAGGAATATTCAATGAGGCTTCGAAACCTGCTTCTATAAGCATATCTCTAACAAGCACGGCCTTATCCATAGTAGTTCCACAGCCCGACGATAGTGTTTGCACACTTGTAGATACTTTGTTGTTGACAAGTGCCAAAGGTATATTGTTATGGTTTATGTAGTTTGCCACATAGTTTCGGATAGCCACAGCAGTTTTCATTTTGTCGCCGGCTACCTTTAGTGAGTTTATCAGAGAGTTGTATTCACTTAATTGCGAATCCATTGGCACTTCATCTGACATGCTTTTGGTGGATAGGTATAGCACAGGATAAAGTTCGCGTTGCGAAGGAGCATAGTACTCTGCAGCCGACTGTTTTAGTTTCTTCATATTCCAAGTATAGGTGTTGCCTTTTATGGTTGGTTTGGCTGTAGAGTTTTGCATATCGTAGAATAAGTCTTTGCCTTGTGGCAATGTAACGCTTACTTCGTAGCTGTCCACAGGTGCATTCTCCACCCAATCTATCACTTCGCTAAAGTCGGTGGCAGTCGAGGTAATGGTACAGTCGAGTACAATAGTGGCGTCGTATTCCAACGCTGTGTGCACCACCACCATTTCGCGAATGCCATTGTAGCGTTGACAGTTGGTGCAGGTAGATGGCAATTGTTCTACAAAAGCATTGGTAGGTGTTTGCACTTTGCTGCCGTCTTTGCGTATGGTATACGATTCGTTAATCTTCAACTTTTGAAATTCGGGGTTGTATACGATAAATGTTTCGCCATAAACACTGAAAAACGAACGCAACGATATTAGTTTTAGTTCCTTGCGATAATTATAATCGATAGTGCCGTCGCTATTTATTGTATAGCTACGCTTTATTTTGTTGTAGTTGGCATCTTTTTGCGAAAAAGCCACATTGGTCATTGCCACAGCCAACAATATTATTATATATTTTCTCATTGTATGATGTATTTAGTAGTTAGTAACTATTTTGTTTTAACGACAACGTGTTCTGCCGAAAACTTCTTTTGAGCTTCTACAGCCTTGCGAAAGTCGGTCCATTCGTGTGCTTCGTACACTCGTTTGCCATACGATGCTGTTTGTTCAAATGTAAGTGCTTTTCCGTTTTGTGTATACCCACCTTGATAGTTTACATATTCCGATTTCACTGTTTCGCTTTGAGGTAAAATCACGTCATCTATCGATGGTTTAACAGGAAGCACTACCACTTCTTTCACTTCTACAAGTCTCGAGCAGCGGTCTTTAAACGCATAATTGCGTTCCTCTATATTGGTGTTTATTCTCAAATGATTCATGGCACGGGTGTATAAACCTTTAGCCGATAGTGGCACAAACACTATTTCGTTGTTGCCTATGCGTGCATAGTTTGGAATCTTATACTTATATGTTATCTTTACAGGTTGTTTCAGATACTCTTCGGGGTTGGTGTATTTCACCGAAACAATCTCAGCACGAGGGTCGACCTTCAATAGTTCCAATTCCAAATTACGTTGCCATTCGCTATATCTTGCCGAGAATATACCACGCACACCGGCATCACTCTGACCTTCGGCCTCTATAGTAAACTCCCCTACCAATGTTCCATCGGCTTTTATTTCCGATTTAGCGTTTATTCTCAAATAGTGATTTTCGGGAGCCGATATCGGTGTTTCCATCAAATCGGCACCATTTGGCAATCCCATAAGATAGCCTTGTTGTTGTTCGGCACTGCTCCAAAGTTCTCTTACATTAGGCACCCAAGTAGGGTCGAGAAGTTCGTAATTTCCGTTTCTACGTTTCACCACCGTAACCGAGTGATTGAATTGGTCGGCAGGTATACGGTCTATACGTTCGCCCGCCATAGTCATGGCGGCATAACTTTCAAACCCTGCTGCACGCAACATAGCTATAAGCAACGATGCTTTATCCTTACACACACCACAGCGGTCCGTAAAGTTCATCTTGGCATTGTGAAGGGTAAATCCCTCGCCTTCGCCCATACTTATTCCCGAATAACGCATATTATCAGCCACCCAATGGGTAAGAATGCTTATCGAATCGAGCTCTGTTTTGGCAGGTTTTAATAGTTCTTTCACTTTTTGTGTAAGCTCAGGAGTAGTTTCAAAACTACCATAATCCTCGTTTACACCATAAAACCACATCGATTTAGCTTCCCAGTTTGGCGATGTAGACAACAACAGTTTGGTTTCCACATCACTATTTGCCACCATAGATGGTTCGCGTTTAATAGGAGTAATATTCTTCTTTGTGAATGTATAAATAACCCGGTTTCCGTCGTATGCCACATTGCTACCCACCTCGCCATTATATACATTAAACTGCAAATCCTTGCTCTTAAGCACATTCACTCTATACACCTTTTCCTTTATCGGCTGAGTAGACCAAAAAGGAACTATGTCGTAGAAGTGTCCTTTCATAGGAGGAATATACTTGCTATCGTCGTCGGAGGCAAGCAAAGCATAAGTAAACCCTTTGCGGAAAGTCCAGACTTCGATAGCGTCGCCGGGCTGCAAGAGTCCTACTTCCACCATCTTTTGGCTGGCACCCCAATATATCATACGGGCAGGTGCCACATAGTCGCACACCAGATTGGTAATAGTTTCCGATGTGCCATCGGCATGGTGAAGCACCACTTTTTTTATTTCTACGTATGCACTTTGTGGATCGTAGTCTATCTTCACCACACTATTGTTTTTGGCACCTTGGTGGGTAAGCACCTTGATAAGCTGATGGTTGTTTACATAGCTCAAACCACTCTCTTCCATAAACACTTGTGTAGAATCGAACACCGTTACTTGATTGTAACCCTTGTAGTCCGATGGGGAAACGATGTTTATCTTTTCCCTCGACGTTTGCGACTTACCCCCTATGCAGGCAAACAGCAAACCAATCAATAGAAATGTTTTTCTCATCTTTCAATCAATTTAATATTAATATAATTCAATAATTTACAGACACGTTGGCTTTATTAAAGCATTTACAAAGGTACAACTTTTTTTTGATGAAAACAACAGCAACGTCAAACCACCGCAAATATGCGATAAGTTCCAATAAGAAACGCAACTTTTTGAGAAGAAAGAGCTAAAAAGATTTTTTGGAGTATCACTTTTGTATATTAATATTTTTTCGTAACTTTGTCCGGAAGTTATTAGTTATACTTTTTTTTGTCATCTAATTAATCTTCATACAATTATACTGTAAAAAGGTTTAATGTATAGAATAGAATGTTTAGAGAAATAAAGGTTTAATCATCAAAAACATAATTAATATGACACACAACATCATCAAATTCATCACAGTACTTGCTATGGGCACAATGTTGTTCGCAAGTTGCAAAAAAGACAATAATAGTAATGAAATTATTGTTGGCAAATGGGTTAACACTGCACAATCGTACGAAATAACCATTGCAGGACAGGAAAACATACCTGAAGGATATATAACTATGGAATTTACAAGTAACAAAGTATGTGTATCCGACTACCGTACAGACTGCTTGCCTGAATGGTATGGATACACCATATCGAAAGAATCTGACAAGCAACTGCTGGAAATTGAGAACGGATGTCGCAGCGGAATATTTGTGATAGAGGAACTCTCCGACGACAAATTGATGTTGACACCGAAATCTCAAGACATTGACTATGATTTCCGCTACGTTATGAAACGATACGAAACATCGAAATAGGCTTTTGTTAATATTATAAGATTGTAGCCACTTTTTGTTCATTAGTTATCAGATTATCCTATATATGTTATAGTCGTAACGTATATAGGATAATTTATTTAGGTATATATCCTATTGTCATTCATATATAGTGTCTCCATAGAAAGATAGAGCAGCACCTATGTTCGATCGGATTGTCGGAGGTATAAAAAAAGCGTGGTTATAGCAAAAACTCCCTAATGCTTTTTTGAAACCAAGACTTCTTTATTTGAAAACAGAGAGGGAATATGGCAATGAACTATAAACTATGCTTCGAGAGATACAAAAAGCGAGAAAAGATTTGCATCTTCTCTCGCTTCAGTATTTAGGTATTTATTATTCGTTTTCTACTATTTCAAGAAACTCAACAACATACCTGCTGCAACAGCACTACCTACCACACCTGCTACGTTTGGACCCATAGCATGCATCATTAAGTAGTTAGTTTTGTCGTATTCCAAACCTACAGAGTTTGATACACGAGCAGCATCAGGCACTGCACTTACACCGGAGTTACCGATAAGCGGGTTGATTTTATTGCCTTCTTTCAAGAATAAGTTCATGAATTTCACAAACAACACACCAAAAGTAGTTGCAATGATAAATGAACCGGCACCCAGACCGAAAATCATAATAGATTTTGGGGTCAAGAAGCTGGTAGCTTGAGTAGAAGCACCTACAGTGATACCAATCAATATAGTACAGATATCAATAATAGGACCGCTGGCAGCATTTGCCAAACGTTTTGTAACACCACTTTCTTTCAACAAGTTTCCGAAGAATAACATACCAAGCAATGGTAAGCCCGAAGGAACGATGAAACAAGTGAACAATACACCAAGTATTGGGAAAGTGATTTTTTCCAATTTAGATACTTGGCGTGGAGGTTTCATACGTATCAAACGTTCTTTCTTTGTTGTAAGGGCACGCATGATAGGAGGTTGAATAACCGGTACCAAAGCCATGTAAGAGTAAGCAGACACGGCGATAGCTCCCATCAAATCAGGTGCCAATTGCGAAGAAATAAAGATTGCTGTAGGACCATCAGCACCACCAATGATACCAATAGCACCTGCTTCAGCAGGAGTAAAGCCTAAAGCCAACGCAATCATATAAGCACCAAATATACCTACCTGAGCAGCAGCACCTATAAGCATAAGCTTAGGGTTAGATAGAAGAGCGGAGAAGTCGGTCATAGCACCGATACCCAAGAAGATTAGCGGTGGATACCAACCATTTTGCACACCATGATACAAAATGTTCAGCACACTACCCGTTTCATAAATACCTACCTTCAATCCGGGGAAGAAAGGGATATTACCCAAAATCATACCAAATCCGATAGGGATAAGCAATAGGGGCTCAAACTCTTTGGTGATAGCCAAAGTGATAAAGATAAGCCCGATAAAAATCATTACTAGGTGTCCCCATGTGAAGTTAGCAAAAGCAGTATAGTTCCAAAACTGAACCATCTGAGTTTGCATAAATTCCATAAAACCACCTGCGGCTAAAGTCATCATCTTAGTTATTCTCCTATAGTTATTAGTACATCACCTTCCATTATCGAATCACCTTCGCGAACTTTAACGCTTGTAACTGTTCCGGCGTAATCGGTTTCAATATTGTTTTCCATCTTCATAGCTTCCAACAATACCACTTTTTGACCTGCAGTAACTTTGTCACCTTCTTTTACGAAGATTTTCAATACAGTACCGGGAAGTGGCGAGTTAACTGTAGCTGCTTTTGCTTTTGCAGCAGGAGGCACAACACCTGCAGTAGCTTGTGTAGCAGCTTTGCTTACAACCTTAGGAGCAGCAGCTTTTGTAGGCTTCAATTCTTTATCAACAGTTACTGTATATGGAGTTCCGTTTACTTCAAGGCTTATTTCTTGGCCTTCTACTTCTTTAATATCAACGGAATATTTCGAACCATTTATATTTAATTTATAACTTTTCATCTTGTTTTGTTCTGTTTATTGACTTATCGTCTTTTATTAAAATATTGATTCATATTGTAATACTTAGCATTCCAAGGAGTCCATGAGCGTTCTACCTTTTGGATTGTAATGATAGTATTTTCTTCGTCGTGCAATTCGTCGTGATACAAATGTACAGCGGCAGCAATAGCAGCATACACTTCGCCCGATACATCTACCGATGAAGCAGCTTGCGACTGAGTAGCAGGAGTAGCAGCTCCGGAAGCAGCAGCAGCTTTAACAGCACGTTTCTTTTGGATATTCATAAGCATTTTGCCATATTGAGTGAATATGATAGCCAAGAATATCAATACCAAGAATACTACCGATACGGAAGCAGCAGTAAGACCAACACCTACAGGGTCGGCAGCAGCAATTTCTTCCGATTTCTTTGGCTTGCGATAGTTGATGAAAGAGTTTTCATCCAAAGCTATCTTGGTCATATCGCCGTTCAAGTTTTTAGAAACCAACAAAGTATATCCGGCAGCATTCATACCTGTAGCTGTAAATTGACCACAAGCACAATAGCTGAAAGCATCAACGTATCCGGGGAATTTCACTTCGTTAAGCACTTTTCCACAAGGAGTAAGCACACGTAGCAACGAGCTATCGCGCGATGTAGCTACGTAAACGATTTGATGTCCGTAAACGGCAACACTCTTGGGAACAAATACGAATGCCAAATCATGACGACCTACAAGTTGGTCAACCAAATGGCGTTGAGTACGTTGTAGAGAGCCATCTTTAAAAGTGATAATATCAATAGTATTATCCACTGTGTTTATAGCAGCATAGATGTCGTTTTGAAAAGCCATGGTTTGAGGAGCCATATTGGCTTGAGGCTTCATAGCCTTAGCAACTTCGCCACCACATACATGTTGTGCATTAGCAGCATGATCATGATTGCCTGTACAACCATCGTGATGTTGATGGTCTTGAGCGAAAGCCATAGCATTCAATCCCAACAATAATCCTGCCAAAACAAATTTTCTTATAATTCTCATCTTTCTATATTTTACGAATTAATGAAAAACTTTATCCTTCTACTACAAAGGAATATTGGTATGTTTTTTAGGAGGATTAGAATCTTTCTTGGTCGACAATGCTTGTAAAGCACGAATTACGCGGAAACGAGTGTTGCGAGGTTCGATAACATCGTCGATATAACCATATTTAGCAGCATTGTATGGGTTTGCAAATTGGTTGTTGTATTCTGTTTCCTTTTCAGCCATAAATTTAGCTCTTTCTTCAGGATCAGTTATTTCTTTCAACTGACGACCGTAAAGAACTTCGGTAGCACCACTGGCACCCATTACAGCTATTTGAGCAGTAGGCCATGCATAGTTGATGTCGCCACGCAATTGTTTACAGCTCATTACAAGGTGAGCACCACCGTAAGATTTACGCAATGTTACTGTTACTTTTGGCACTGTAGCTTCGCCGTAAGCAAACAAGAATTTAGCACCGTGAACGATAACTCCACCATACTCTTGACCTGTTCCTGGTAAGAAACCGGGTACGTCAACCAATGTTACGATAGGAATATTGAAGGCGTCGCAAAAACGAACGAAACGAGCACCCTTACGAGAAGAGTTGATATCTAATACACCTGCCATGCTGCAAGGTTGGTTAGCTACTATACCTACGCTCATACCGTTGAAACGAGCAAAACCGACTACAAGGTTGGTAGCCCATTTAGCGTGTACTTCCATAAATTCACCATCATCAACTATAGAATGGATAATTTCTTTTACATCGTATGGAGTATTTGGACTTTCAGGTATAATAGTATTTAGGCTGTCTTCCAAACGATCGATAGGGTCGTTTGTAGGAACGTATGGAGCTTCTTCGAAGTTGTTTGATGGAATGTAGCTCATCAAACGACGAATCATGTTCAATACATCTTGTTCGGTATCGCCAACAAAGTGAGCCACACCTGATTTTGTAGAGTGAACGATAGCACCACCTAATTTATCTTCAGTTACATCTTCGCCGGTAACGGTTTTTACTACCTTAGGACCGGTCAAGAACATATAGCTGTTTTCTTTCGACATCATGATAAAGTCGGTAAGAGCAGGAGAGTAAACCGAACCACCTGCACAAGGTCCGAATATAGCCGAAATTTGAGGAATTACACCTGAAGCTAAGATATTGCGTTCAAATATTTCAGCAAAACCAGCCAAAGAGTTACAACCTTCTTGGATACGAGCACCACCCGAATCGTTCAAACCGATAACAGGAGCACCAACTTTCATAGCTTGATCCATGATTTTGCATATCTTAAGCGACATAGTTTCGCTCAATGAACCTGCATAAACAGTGAAATCGTGAGCAAAAACATAAACCAAACGACCATCGATTGTACCATAACCTGTTACAACGCCATCACCTAAGAATGATTGTTTTTGCATGTCAAAGTTTGTACAACGATGTGTTACAAACATGTCAAATTCTTCAAAAGAACCTTCGTCAAGAAGTAAAGCAAGACGTTCGCGTGCTGTAAGTTTACCCTTGGCGTGTTGGGTGTCAATACGTTTTTGACCACCACCTAATTTTACTTCAACTCTTTTGTCAAGAAGCTCTTTTATTTTTTCTTCAAAAGCCATAGTAATTTTATATTATATAATTATGTATCTATAAATTATTTCGAGCAAAGTTCGGTCAACACTGCAAAAGTTGATTTTGGGTGTAAGAAACCTATCTTCAATCCTTCGGCACCACCGCGTGAAGTTTTGTCAATCAATCTTATACCTTTAGCTTCTGCATCAGCCAAAGCTTGGTCTGTGTTTTCAACTGCGAAAGCGATGTGGTGCATTCCACCTTTACCGCCATTGTTTTCAATGAATTTTGCTATTGTGCTTTCAGGTGAAGTTGGTTCCAAAAGTTCAATTTTTACTTCGCCTATTTTGAAAAAGGCTGTTTTTACTTTTTGGTCAACTACTTCTTCGATGTTGTAGCATTCAAGGCCCATAACATCTTCCCAATAACGAATTGCTTCGTCCAAATTAGGTACTGCTATACCTATGTGTTCAATATGTGAAGGTTTCATAATACTATATGTATTTAATTATTATATTATTAAGTCTGTTTTCTAACACATTTAAATTAAATTGCAAAGGTACGCTTTTTTTCTCACATAGAAAAATATTTTAAATACACATTTTTAACTTTACACTAATATCTACACACATCTTACTGTTTTACAAAGATATAATCTGTAGAAAATTTCACTTTTTTATTATTTCTTATATTTCTTTTAATCCGAACATACTTATTCGATTTTTTCGTAATCAAGATTGTTGGATAAGAATAAATAAAAAAGTAGAAAACAAAAAACCTCGAAAGCATCAATCAGAACGACTCAAACTTTCAAGGTTTTGGCGGAGAGAAAGGGATTCGAACCCTTGGACCGCAAATGCGGTCAACGGTTTTCGAGACCGCCCCGTTCGACCACTCCGGCATCTCTCCATTTTCTACATTCATTAGAACTTATTTCGGTTTGCAAAGATACACTTTATTTTCCACATACAAAAATTTATTTTCTCTTTTTTCATTTTCTTCAGCATAAAGAATTGTTTATCTGCATAATTTTTGGAAATAATTTTTCTTCCATTATTCTATTTTTTACATCTTTTTTGCCTACAAATATCCTATCTAAAACGAATTTTGAACAAAAAAGGCAGAAAAAATCATTGTTTTTTTCTACCTTTTTTTCAATTGTCAAAGTACTATAAAATTCCTATTTCATCAAGAAGTTTATATCATCATCTAAGCTATATTCTTTGGTATTTTCTATTTTTTCTTTAAACACTTTCATTTTGTTTGGACGACCTATTAACGACAATTTTCCATTTTCGAGCAACAACGATGTTGCTTCTCTAATACCTGCTACATACATTGTTGGGTTAAGCATTATGTATTCTTTCAATCTATCGTCACGTGTTTCACCACCATGTTTAGGATCAAAGAAATCGGTGTAGTGTGGATTTATTTGGAATGGTACCAAATTCATACAGCGGAAACTTTCGGGTTCAACAATAGGCATATCGTTTGTGGTACACAAAGTTGGACCGGCCACATTGCTACCTGCACTCCAACCCATATACGGCATACCTTCCATGGCTCGCTTGCTAATAGCATCCATAAGTTTCAATCTGTGAAGTTCTTTCACCAAATGAAAAGTATTTCCACCACCCACAGCCACACATTCTGCTTGTTCTACAGCAACCACAGGATTGCTTTCGTGATGAATACTGCTAAGTTCGAAACCTAATTCGTTGTAAACGGCTTTTACTTTAGCTTCGTATGCATTATACGATGCTTCCAATCCGTCCGGCGACAAACTAACACCTGCAAAGGGTACAAATAATACTTTTTTTACATTGTGGCGTTTCAAAAAATCCGCAATTTGCCCTTTTGGCCAATCCAAATAAGATTCACCCCTATTTGTTGAGTTGCTTATTAACAATAACTTTCTATTCATATTCTTTAAATTTTGATTTCTATAAATAATGCACAAAGATACAACTTTTTTCCGTAAATATTAAGTGTTGCACAAAAAATAGACAAAAAAATTGCATCAGAATATTGCCTTAAATTTTCCTCCCGACGTTGTTGGATTTTCCTCGCGAGGTTTTTCGAACAACTACGCGATGTCGACAAAACGTCCTCGTGAGGGAAAATCGTTGGGTAAAAAAGAATATTTTTCGGAGTGCTATCGCTATTTGAGTCCAAACATTTCAATAGCATTTTGAGACGTACGTTCGGCAACTTCTTTCAACGACACATTCTTGATTTCAGCCACAGTTTGAGCTATATTCAAAATGTAAGCACTTTGATTGCGTTTCCCTCTGTAAGGTGTTGGTGCCAAATATGGTGCATCGGTTTCCAACAATATGTTTTTCAAAGGCACTTCGGCAACTATTTTTGCCAAATCGTTCTTTTTGAATGTTACCACGCCTCCTATTCCAAGCATATATCCCATATCCACAGCCTGTTTGGCATCACATAACGAACCCGAAAAACAATGCAACACACCTCTCTTGTCCACAGGATATTTTTGTAATATCTTAAATAAATCCTCATAAGCATTCCTTATATGCAGAGCCACCGGCTTTTGAAATTGATTAGCCCATTCTATCTGTGTTTTCAAAGCATCTTGTTGCTCATGAGCAAAGGTAGTATCCCAATAATAATCCAATCCAACCTCCCCTATTGCTACATAAACATCTGTATTTGTAGCTATTTCGCTATACACCAAATCTAATTCTTTATGATAGTTTTCTTTTATTGAAGTTGGGTGCACGCCTATCATTTGATAAAAAATATCAGAATACGAAGCCGATAACTTTTTCTGTCGCTCGAAACTATCAGAATCTATAGCGGGAAGTATTATTTTAGTTACACCATTTTCTATCGCATTATTTATCACTATGTCAATATCTTCATCAAAAGAGTCGTCATATAAATGAGAGTGTGTATCTATCAGTTTCACCATATTCATGTTACTATAATCATATATAATATTGTTCTACATCATAAATCTCAATGGCAAGAAAAACCATTCCCAAAACTTTTCGAAACGAGTGCGTTCGAGCCACTTGTTATAATCAAAATCTTCACAATAATTCAATGTGATATCAATGTGTTGCTTAAGCAATGTCGAAATCTTTTTTTCTTTACCTATGAGAGCTATCTCGTGCTGATGCTGAAAACTTCTATAATCAAAATTAGCCGATGTTACCGAAAAAGTTTCCTCATCTATTAACATACACTTTGCATGAAGATTAGCAGGGTTAAAAAACTTAATTTTCACACCATGTTCATGCATCATACCCAGATAGTGGCGGCGTATAATATCCACAGTTTGCACATCGGAATGCTTTGGAGCCACCACCACCACATCAACCCCTCGTTGCACAGCATTAATCAGAGCCTTTCTAAGCCTCGAACTTGGCAAAAAATAAGGTGTTTCGATAACAATGTTTTTCTTGGCATTATTTATGAGTGATTCATATTTATGTCTCAATCTCTGACGATTTCGTGAGGGCACTTCCTGCATTATCATCATCTTTTTGTAAAAGATATTCCGTTTAAACCTCATCTTTTCAAAGTCAAACTTGCGATAGAGAGCAAAGTTATCCAAAAAAACTTTTTTAAACAATCGTGCCATTCTATCCTCTATTCTAAAATTCAACTCTCGCCACACCAACGAATATGCCGATATATTAGATGAACCTATGTAAGTGATTAGATTATCTATAACTAAAAGTTTTCGATGGTTTCGTCTATGATTGCTTGATATAAAATTCAGTGTAAAATACAATTTTTGAAACACTCTTACTTCACCTCCGGCATCTATTATCGGGTTAAAAAAGTCCATTTCCTGCTTGGTACCCCAAGCATCTACAAGCACTTTTACCTTAACACCCTGCATAGCCTTAGATGCCAAAGCCATAACAAATCGCTGCCCCATGGCATCGTTGTTGAAACGAAAAACCTCTAAATAAACATACTCCTTCGCATTCTTTATATCTTCTAACTGCGACGAGTACAATTCGAGATTATCATCATAAAGTTTTACATCTGATAGTTCCATATTAGTTTAGTTACGAAATGCAAAGATAGATATTATTTTTCAATTTTCCAATTTTTTTAGTAACTTAGCACTTTGAATTAAAACCACAAAATAATACAAAACACTAATCAACAACATATTAAACAAAACACACTAATATAAAAAAAGGTTTATTAAAAGATAAATAGATATATTTTTGACACTTTAAAAGCTCCATTATAGATAGGTTATGCAAAAAAAATATTATATTTTCATCATCATTTTAACGATATATTTTAGAGGTTTTGGACAGTTTGCGTTTCCACCATCGAGTCCACAAAGTAGTGGCATGGGCAATATATCGGCGAGCTTAAAAGATTGGCGAGCAGCTTCCGACAACATAGCAGCACTTCCCCTTTCGGGCAAAACTAGCATTGCCTTGTCTCTATCACAATATTATATGCTACCAGAAATGAGTTACAAAACCATAACATTTGCCATTCCTACAAGCAAAATCAACGCATTAGGAATGCATTACACCCATTTTGGCACACCTTCGTACAACGAACAACGACTTGCTATACAATATGCCCAACTACTTGGAAAAAGCATTAGTATAGGATTGGAATTAGACTATCTACACTGTGGCACTTCTGATATATATTACGATAAATATCACCGCATTACATTTGCCACAGCTTTGCAACTATATTTATCAAAAGACCTAACTCTAGGATTTTATGCCTTCAATCCTTTAAGTGTAAACCTAAACGAAACTTACAACCAAAAGATACCTACAATAATCAAAATAGGCATGGGATACAGTATCGCACCACAACTCCTGGCAGCAGTGGAATTTGAAAAGAATATCTACATGAAGCACTGTATAAACACGGGGTTAGAATACAAAGCTTTCGAGTTTTTGGATATTCGTATAGGATTTTCGTCACAGCCCATCATATATAGTGTGGGCATAGGTTTTAAAAGCAAAAGTTGGTCTATAGATTTTTCCACACAGATGCACAATCAGTTAGGCATATCACCAAGTATAGCAGTGGCATATATATTTTAAAAACAGCTTTAATATAAAACGCAATATGAAGAAAGCACTAACATATATAGCTATCATCTGCTTACCCTTACTTTCGATAGCACAAACCGGCAACAATCGATTGCTCGAAGAATATCTTGAGCTCTTTTCAGAAAAAGAAGACTATTCATCTGATGAAAACGAGATATTGGAAACCTTGCAATACTACATAGAAAATAAAATAAACTTAAACGACACAGAAAACAACAATCTAACAGATTTATTTTTTGTGGAACAATACCATATCAACGCCATACGTTCATATATACAACAGTATGGGCAAATGCTAAGCATCAACGAATTATATCTTATAAACAGAATTGATAGCACCACTGTAAGCTTGATGCTTCCTTTTGTGAAAGTAGAAAAAGTAAAACCGGAACAAAAAACTTCGTTCCACGACATGGTGAAAGACGGTAAACACAGCATAATCATAGGTAGCAAAACTATATTGGAAAAAAGCAAAGGATACATTGATTCCACATACTTGGGCAGTCCTTGTCGATTATATTTCAAATATCAATACAAATACAAAGACAAACTACTACTATCATTTTCAGGTGATAAAGATCCTGGTGAAGAGCTATTCAAAGGCACTCAAAAACAAGGTTTCGACCACTATGGTTTTTCTCTAATGATAAACGATATCGGTATTGTAAAACGATTAGTGATTGGCAACTATAACATTCAATTGGGACAAGGATTGTGTATTTGGAATAGCTCGGGACTAAACTTTTGGGTCAACAGCAATGCACAAAAACATGGTAGAACAATAAAAAATGCCGGTGCTTTTACCGAATCAAACTATCTGAAAGGCATAGCCTCCGAAATAAGAATCGCTCCAAAAATATCATTAACCGCATTTGCATCTTACTCTAAACGCGATGCCTCATTCGAATACAACAACGACAATGATATTATATACCATAGCTTTTATACATCGGGATACCACCGAACTACAAACGAATATAGCAAAAAAGACAACATAACCGAAACCATAGGTGGTGGCAGTCTAAAATATCAATCAAACAACCTATCCATAGCCCTCAACGGCTATTACCAACACCTTAGCGACTCGATAATACCGAAAGAAAACTTTTACAACCAGCACTATTTCAAAGGACAAAGCAACTATAATATGACATTAGACATAAGCTACCTATATCGCAACATACTATTTTTTGGCGAAACGGCATTTGATTGCAATCTAAGCAACGCATCTATTATAGGAAGCCAAATACACCTACACAACAGTACACTTACGACCTATTATAGGCACTATGCAATAGATTACCAAAATATGTATGCAAATGCGTTAGGACAAAACAGTGGCGTACAAAACGAACAAGGATTAGCAAGCATGCTCTCGTGTCGCCTCCCTCGCAACATCATAGCCACAGCAAGCATTGATGTATTTAAATTCCCATGAATGAAATATCAAATATACACACCTTGCAATGGGATAGAATACAGAATAAAACTATCAAAGGACTTTCTAAAAAACACCTTAATATCAATAGAATATAGATACCGTAGTAAAACAGGCAACACACCAAATTCTGACAACAAAATAGCTATAACCGACAACAAAGTGTTACAAAATTTATATTTTCACTTACAACACCAAGCCAACGAGAATCTGACATTTAACAGCCGAATAGCCTTAAACAAATATTCTACTGTCAACAATACAGACACCACCGGCTTTTTGATGTATCAAGAAGTAATTTATGCACCAACTTCGTTGCCCATAAACATAGCTGCAAGGTATACTATATTTCAAGCTGATGACTACAACACAAGAATATACACCTATGAACGAGATTTGGCATACGAATTTTCGACTCCTGCCTTCTATGGCAAAGGGGCGAAATTTTATATATTGGCAAAGATAGAGATCTCGAAACGAACTTCGATAGGGATAAAATACAGTTGGCTCAGCTACCCCGAAAAAACATATATAGGAAGCAATGCCGACCTGATAAAAAGTAACCATAAACAAGAATTTAAAATACAACTCAGATGTAATTTATAAAAAAAATGTATCTTTGCAAATCGAAACAAGAATATAAAAATATAATATTGATATATGAAAACTTTTAACAACTTGGCTTTAAGCCGCAGAAGCATACGCAAATACACCAATGAAAAAATAGACAACGAGTGTATAAAAAAAATAATTTCAGTAGCCTTGGTGGCTCCCACTTCGAAAAATAGTCGCCCTTGGTATTTTGTAATAGTAGATGATGCAGTCACTATAGAACGCCTAAGCCAATGCAAAAAAAACGGAGCCTTGGCACTTGGTACTTGCTCTCATGCTATAGTGGTAATGGCTGACCCTTTTAAAAGCGAAGCATGGATAGAAGACACTTCTATAGCTGCAAGCTACATACAATTGGCAGCCGAAGACTTGGGACTAGGCAGTTGCTGGATACAAATACGCGAACGTATGTATGATGAGAATACTACAGCTGCTGAATATGTAAGAGATATATTATCGATACCCGAAAATATCGAAATAGAATGCATCATTACGTTAGGGCATAAAAATGAGGAACGCAAAGCTTACGACCCTAAAAAAACTATGTGGAACCGAGTGTCGTTCAACACTTGGAATATCGAAGAATAAAAAAAGAGAGTACATTATGTACTCTCTTTTTATTATTTACATTACTTTACTCTCAACACCTGTCCCACCTTTATTTTATCAGATTTTAGATTATTCAATTGTTTCAACTTTTTCACCGTAGTATGATGTCTATTAGCTATCCCGCCAAGCGTTTCTCCTTTTTTCACAGTATGCTTTACTACATCCGATTTAGTTTTAACATTGTTTGATTTCTGTTCATTAGTACCAATTTTATTTGTCTGCACCTTTGCAGTATCAACAGCTGTTACCTGTGATTTTTTTTCTTCTTTCTTCTCCAACATTTGAGGAGCTTTTTGCTTTATCTGTCTATATAACGGATTTTTACGTTGTATGGTTATCTTTTGACCTATACGCAACACCGCATTTTTCTTCAACTTTGGATTCCATTTTCGTATTTGTTCCACCGTTACACCATACCTACGAGCTATTTTACTAAGTGTCTCATTTTTTCGCACTTTATGTATTATAGTTTCTGTAGCTTGTATTTCTTGAACCATCTGTTGTACGAGCGAATCCTTGCCATAAGCATATATACTATCTTGTAAACGTATAAATGTTGGAATATGTTCCATCGGCAACCTCAAACAACAAGGACTCGTAGCACCAGGTATCAATTCTTCTTTATATTGTGGATTCAAAACTTTAAGTTGCAAACTATCTATTGGCAGAAACTTGGTTATCTGTGCAAAAAATACATTCTTATCTATCATCAAAGTGTCAGTTTCAATGGGCACGTCCACTGCATCGGGTCTAAGACCATGCTTTTCATAATGATTCATAACGTATGCTGCTGCTATATAAGCAGGTATATATCCTCGTGTTTCTTTGGGTAGATACCTATATATCTCCCAAAAATTTGTTTTTCCACCCGAACGTGCCACCGCCTTATTAATATTCTTAGGTCCACAATTGTAGGCTGCTATAGCCAAATGCCAATCGCCAAAAATATTATACAAATCACGTAAATAGCGAGCCGCAGCATCGCTACTTTTCAAAGGATCTTTGCGTTCATCTACAAGCGAATTGATATTCAAATTATATATCTTGGCAGTACCACTCATAAACTGCCATAAGCCCGTGGCACCCACTCTACTAACAGCTTGTGGATTTAATGCACTCTCTATAATAGGCAAATACTTAAGTTCGTGAGGAAGATTGTAACGTTCCAATGCATGGTCAAAAAACGGAAAATAATATTCTGCCAAAGAGAGCATGCCATTCAAATTACGTTCCATCTTACGCACATACATCTTAATATAAGCCCTCACTGTACTATTGTAACTCATGGGAATAACAGCAGGAATAGCATTAAGTCGTTCAAAAAATACCGAATCGGGAATATCGTCAAACGAGCAAGACTCCACTGCATCGTGGGTATAATGTTTGTTTTCGATATGCTTGGTATTTCGCTGATAAAAATACGACACCAATACACTATCATAGCTCTTGTTATACGCTCTTTCCTGATACTCCAAATCTTCGATACAACCCACTGTATCTTCTATACATAGAGTAGATAACGTATCTTGACCATGCAACACTACCGGTATTGTACACAATGTCAACGCCACCACTCGCAACACCGATATATATATATTTCTTATTCGTTTATTCATTATTCTCAGTTATTTTTCCCAAAGAGTTTTTTGACATAAAATCGACTTGTAATAAACGCAACAGCAAATAAAAAATTGTGCCAAAAGATAGTTTTTTTATTGAGTTGCATTTTTCTTGGTGTATTCCTACCTTTTTCCAATCTCATAGCCCACTATACCCAATCAAAAGAAGATATAAATCCTTTCCACAAACGTTTCATAAAACATCTATAAAGCAATTTAGAAGTTGTTCAAAGATGTTTTTACACAAATATCCACAAAGTTTGTTATGTGTTTTAATAATACAAATAACTATCTATCAGACATTAAAAAACCATAATTTATAATAATCAAAAATATATTTTGCCGTTTCAAAAAAAAGTCGTAAATTTGCAACCGATTTAAACGAAGTATTAACAAATATAATTGCCAATGAAACATAGCGCATAATTTGGTATGCACATCATAGAATAGAAAAAAGCGAAGTAGCTTATCTGGTATTCTGAAAACTTCGACAACTTTCATGAATCCTCTCCAGAATAAAGCGACTACACTCTCGCCTTTAGGCGTGGGCTTGTACGTTGTAATTGGAGAGCATAGGTAGTCGAAGACCTCAGAATACCGATTAAGACTTAAGAGTTCCACGCTCTTTTTATGTGCATTCTTCATCGGAACTACAAAATTAACATGTTATTAAAAATCAAAACCGACGTGCCGATGGTATATAACCGTGCAAAGATTAAAATGAAGAAAATCATCTTGACTATGACTTTAATTGCTGGTGTAGTAGCCGGCTCAATGACATTGAGTGCATTCACAACAGCAAAACATAATGAAAGATGTGCGAACACTAAAATCACAGTGAATAATGACGATGCGTGGAAGTTATTCAAAGAAGGAGTGTCTTATTGTGACGGAGACAAAGACGTGTGTATGGGAACAGGTTGTGTTTGGGTAAATACCGACTATCAAACTGCATTTTCGTATAATAAAACTGGTCCTAAATATGATTTAACGCAATCTTCAAAGAAGGATGGTTATAATATGAGGTTCTGGGATAATCACAAAGATAAATACTTCTATATTTATATAAATATTCCCGAGTCGGCATATAGGCTTTAACCCATATTATCAACAATGGCACCCAATGCGATTGGGTGCTTTTTTTTTACTTGATAACATACCACACCTCGACAGCAGATGTCGTTGAGTGGTATATGTATACAAAAAAAGGGAACCCGATTATGGGTTCCCTTTATAAAAGATTGGCAGCTACCTACTTTTCCACAAACAAGTGCAGTATCATCGGCGTTAAAGGGCTTAACTTCTCTGTTCGGAATGGGAAGAGGTGAACACCTTTGCTATAGCCACCAAAATATCTTTCTTAAAC
>JAFWZP010000038.1 GCA_017522255.1 Bacteroidales bacterium
GATGCCGTGGGTAGAACAGTGGCTGTATACGAAAACGCACATATAATAGATATTTCCAAGCTAACCAAAGGTTATTATACCATGCGTATAACCACCGCCGAGGGCGTGGCTGTTCGCAAGGTGGTGCGTAACTAATATTAGTTAGCCGGGTTATCTAATATATATTAGCAGATTATCCCATATATGTTACCGCTGTAGCATATATGGGATAATTCGTTTATGGTAATAATATTTAAGAGATTGAGTTTTCGTTTATTACATTCTCGTTGATTTGTACCAACACTTTATCTATTCTTACTCCGTCCATATCTATTATTTCTATCACAAAGTTTTCCCATTCTAGTTTTTGACCTTCGTGAGGAATTTCGTGTAAAGTGTTTATTATTAAACCACTTATAGTATTGAATGATGTGTCGTCGGAAAATAGTTCTTCTTTGTCAAAAAAAGCCAAGAAGTCGTAAAAGCTATATCTGCCATCAATTATGTATGTGTTGTTATCTCGTTTTATAATATCGCCTGTTTCATTTTCTTCAAGCATTTCTCCTACAAGTGCTTCCATTATGTCTTTCAGGCTTACTATACCGACTACGCTGCCAAACTCATCTATTATTAATCCACTTTTTATTCTATTTCGTTTAAATTGTTCTAAGGCATCGTATACATTTATGCTTTCGGGGAAATAACTAACTTTAGAGAGAAGTTTTTTTAAGTCAAAATTATCCTTATTTATATTGGCAAATAGATGTTTGAGGTGAACAAATCCTATTACATTGTCTACGTTGCCATCTACCACGGGATAAGTGTTGTATACGTTTGCTTCTATTTTTTTTTGCAAGCACTCTTTGGATTCTTTTATATCCAAAAAGATTATTTCGCTACGATGAGTCATTATTGATGATATTTTTCTATCGCTCAAATTAAAAGCACGTTCAACAATGTCATGTTCAACTTCTTCGATTTCTCCGTCTTCGAGGCTTTCTTTCATCATGTTTTTGATTTCTTCTTCGGTTACCGGAGCATCTTTGGTTTTGTTTAAACCAAAAAGAGAAGCCACCAAAGTGCTACTTTTTGCCAATACCCATACCAATGGATAGCATATTTTGCTTAGCACCATCATGGGGCGAGCAATAAATTTTGCAATGGTTTCGGCTTTCGACAAGCCTAAACGCTTGGGGAACAATTCTCCAAATACGAGTGTTGAGTACGTAACCAATAAAACAATTATGGTTTTGCTAATTGCAAAACTATATGCTGATATAGAAGGAAACCATTTCGACAATATTTCTGAAAGATTGGCTGCAAAAGCTTCACCTGAGAATAAACCAGTGAGGATACCTATTAAAGTTATGCCTATTTGAAGGGTGCTGAAAAAATTATCAGGGTTGTTAGAAAGTTTCAAAGCATCTGTTGCTTTCGTGTTGCCTTGTTTATGTTCTATTTCCAATTTGCTTTTTCGAGCACTTACTATCGCCATTTCGCTCATACTTAAGAAACCGTTTATAAGTATAAGCACTATTACTATAACTAATTCCATTATATATTATGTTTTTGGATAATCTTATAAACTAAAAAAACTTCTGATTATTATATATGTCGAAGTTTTTTTAGTTGTTTGATTTATACCTTATATCGAATAACATGAATTTAAGAAGTTATATATTCTGCTTTTTAAGTACTTTCGTTCTTCGATGTGCCCCATGTGTGAAGCGTTGCCGAGCATAATTACTTCGGCATATTTTGGAAGTGTGGCTAGGCTTATGCCAAGTTCGATAGGTATTCGAGTGTCGTGTTTTCCAAATATAAAGAGTATGGGGAATTGGCTCTGCGACAATATGTAAGCTCTTGAACACCGTGCCGCCATGCCTTTTTGTGCAGCTACAATGCCTTCTTCGGTAGTGCGTAGACTATCTTCTTCCAAATCCTTTATTTCGTCTCGAAGAAGTTCTCGGTTATCTTTATTAAAAAGTTCAGGTATAAAATTGACAATGTATGCCGATTTATTTTCGAATATTTTTTTACAAGCAGCCAAACGTTTTTCCTTCACCTCGTTGCTGTCAGCCAAAGCTTGAGAATGTAGCAAGATAAGACCTTTTAGCATATTAGGGAAAGCATCGGCAAAAGCCAAAGACACATAACCACCCATGCTATGACCAAGCATTACACATGAAGTTACATTGCAATTGTCGAGGACTGCTTTAACGGCATGTGCCATAAATTCCATACTATGCACTTCGCCGTATGTGTCGGATAGACCATGACCCGGAAGGTCGATGGCTATAACGTGTACAGATTGCATATATGAATAGGTATATGGTGCCCAAATATCGAGCGAATTTAAAAATCCATGCAAAAAAACTATTACATTTTCATTGGTTTTGCCTTCTTCTTGATAATGTATTCTTTTTCCATTAAACTGAATAAATGAATGTTCCATAATTTAAACGTGTTTTTATTGATACCATATACTCGCGGCAAAGATACACGTTTTTTTGTTTCTATAATTACCAATGGATAAAAAGAAACAAACACAATAGTGTTTATATTACTTTGATTGCGAAATTGTCTGTAATTTTATAGGAAACGTATTTCGGTGGTGTGTGTGTTATTTTCTTTATTGTAATTAACATTGCCAAAACCCGAAGATATAATACGATTTTTATCGATACCTTTTTCAACAAGATATTTCTTTATGGAATTTGATCTGTTCAAACTTATATAGTATGATTCTTCGAGTGAAGGAAGATTAACATTGCTTATTATTTCTATGTTTACATTGGGGTTTGTATTCAAAAAATCGAATAAATAATCTAAATAAAGATTAGCGTTATCGTCCATTATATCTGTTTTTTCGCTCAAGTATCCTATATGTAAAGGTAAAGTTGTGTTGTTAGTTTGTAAATCTGAAATTTTGTAACATTCTATTTCTATTTGATTGGGTGAAAACTCATCAATAAAACATGTTGATAAAAAATGTTCTTTAAGTTGAGAGAATACCACATATTTTTTGTTTTTAAATACTTCTATTTTTGCTTTATTCTCGTTCATTACATATTGAGTATTACCCATTCGAGTATCAATATCCCATACGTTTAATATTATTTTGTCAGTTTTATCTGTATTATTCTTTTTGGTACAATATACATCAATTTCCTTTTTAAAATTATTTTCGGAATTGTTCAGAGAAATGGAATATGCTTCGTATTTTCCATTTCTATCTGTAATAATATAAAGTTTTTTTTCGTCAGGGCTCAACGCTAACGATATTTCGTTGAAACCTGTATTTGCTATTTTGCCTATGTTTTGCGGTTTCGACCATTTTGTCCAGGAGTCTGTGGACAATCTATTTGTCATATATACATCGCAATAGCCAAGTCCTCCGTGTCCGTCGGTACAAAAATATAATGTTTTTAAATCTCTGCTAAGTATTGGTGCTCGTTCGCAATAAATAGTGTTAATGTCGATGCCTAAATTTATAGCGTCGTCCCAACCATACACATTGTTTTTTCTGGGTACAAAGAAAATATCGGATGCTAATGCAGTGTCGCCATGAAAATAGGCTTTGGAAGGTTGTAAATTCATGCCATTTCTTCTATCGCTGGCTATCAACATTCCCGAACCGTCAGGTATCATATAAGCATCACCATCGTAGCCGTCGGAATTAATGGGATAAGGAAATATCGACACCAATGTCCATTTATCATTTTCTGTTTCGTAAACAGCTTCAGCTATATCACCATCTTTGCCGATAAGCATTTTTGTATCGTTGTCGAAAATGGAGAATATTTCAATTCCGATATTATCGATGTTTGTAAACATAATTTCGTTATCTTCGGCCCATCGCCCTTTGATATTTTTGGCGGTTGCTATTTTCTTTACACCACTTTTGTTATCCATTTTTGTGTAGTAGCATTTGTTGCCATCTTTGGTTATAGCAATATTCATAACCGAATATTTTGGTGAAAAAGCGTTTGTTATTTTCTGTTTTTTATCTACAGGGGCTTTAAGTAACTCAATGAGGTTGTTGTAATTTTCTGCGTTAGCATCTTCAAAGCAAATACTTTGAGATTGTATTCTTTTTACAGCATCATTCCATTGTTGTTTTTTTATCATATTTTGAACCATACGTTGCAGTGCCACGTATGCTACACCATATTTCATCGAGTTTCGTATAAATGAAATATATTCACTAAGGTTTCGTTCGTTGAATGTTTTTGTGAGGTTTAAACTATCTAACGAGCGGGTGCGTTGCAAATCATCGGTTAGAGAGTAAGTAAATGGATAGTTTGGGTATTGTGAAGCAAAGTATTCTATTGGAGCTGCCGACCCATCAATGGTATGCCAACGATAGTATGTTTGAAAAACATCGTTGTATCTATGGTCTAAGGGAAACAAAGATAGGTATATATCAAGAGCTTCGAGGTTTCGATTTGTTAATATCATATTTATTATAGTGTCTAATGCTTGGTCCGCTAAAGGACTTTCTGTGTTGTTTTGAGCAAAGATAGCATAATCACGAGGTGTTTTTAGATTAGAAAAATCGTTATATAATAGTTTATCTATTTTATCTAATGCCAATACATATTCGTCGGATGCAGGGTATTGCGATAGAAAAGTTTTATATGCTTCTATTGTGTTTATCTTAATTGTATTACGATAGGCAATCTTAGCTTTTTTCTTCATGGCATATTTTGCAATCGTGTCGTTGGTGTATTCGGCAATGGCGATATCTACTTTTTCTTCGGTTTCGGAATTTTCGATGTTAGACAATATGTATTGTTGAGCTTTTTTTAAAGCTTCGGCTTGTTCTTCCGAATTGGGATATTGCTTGGCAAATGTAACGTATGCACTTATTGTATTTACGTTTAAGCATTGGTTATAGGCCAAACGACTTTGTACTTTTTCTATTTTTTGTTTTATTGAAGGAAATGTTCCAAATGCTTTTATATAGTCTTCGCATTCAGCCATCGACATATTGCTTGATTCTATGTATAGACTTGCTTTGTCGAGTATATATTGTTTTTGTTTGCGAATAGACGATATGGTTATCTTTCGCTTTATCAATTTGTTTACTTCTTTATATTTAGAATTGTCGTTTACCAACGCTATATATTTGCTTTCGGCATTTGTAATATATGTAATAGCATTTGAGTAGTTTCGCATAGGATTGTTTGGTGCCGAATAAAAATTTGCCATATCAACCATGGCTTCTATCGAATTGGGATTTTTTTCGTAGTTTTTGTATACTCGATTATATTCTTTTTGATAAAAATCAATATAATTTGTATCAGTAGCATTTATGGCGTATGACACAGTAATAAACGACAGAAAAGTTAGCAATAGTATTATTATTTTTTTCATTATGGTTCTATATTATTTGTGCGATACATACT
This sequence comes from Bacteroidales bacterium, assembly GCA_017522255.1. Taxonomy (GTDB): domain Bacteria; phylum Bacteroidota; class Bacteroidia; order Bacteroidales; family P3; genus HGM05376. Next base: position 5,391 of record JAFWZP010000038.1, read on the forward strand.
TTAACGTAAAAAATAATGCGAGGTTTCAAACCTCGCATTAAAATATAAATATCTAATATCATAAGTTTCTTAATATACGACAACGCTTTTGAGTATTGTTTCAAACTCGTTTTTCAATTGGTCGAAAGTGCTTTTGGTTGTGGATAATTTAAATTCTATACCGGTGTTTTTGTGTACGAAATAAAGAGCGTAGAATTGATTTTCGGTACCATCTTTTTCGTCGCGATTAACGCACATATATGCTATAGCATCTGATGTTGGTAAAAATAATCCATCTGTGTAATCTTCGATAGTTTGATATGGCTGTTGCATGAAACGGTCGATACTCATTTCCATGGCACTCTTGTTTTTGAAATTATTGCGCACATATATTGTCAAATAGGGCAATATAGTGTCGCCATCTTGTATTATTTCTTGTTGCGAGTATAAATATACTTTAGTTTTGTTGTCGACTTTGGTAGTGGATAAATATTTCCATCCTTTGGGCAACTCAAACGAAAAATTAGCTTCGGGTATACGGACTTGGGCAAACACACTTGAAAAAAATAGTCCTAAGCACAAAAATAGAATACTTTTTTTCATATAACAATACTATTTATATTTATTAATCAGTAAATTAAAATTCTAATCATTTGTATTACATTTTGCAAATGTACGCATTTTCTTTGAATATTGAACGTCTTTTGGTAAAAAAACTTTCAGTATAGGCTTTTTCAAGAAAACTTTTTGAGGAGAAAAGCTCCTCGAAGAGTTTATTTAGGCAATTTCTAAAAATTACTTTGCAGGTGATTTGCGGAATTTTCTTGAGAAGATTTCTACTTTCTTTTGATTGAGCATAGCGGGCTATGCGATTGAGAAAGAAATAGAAAGATTTCAAGAAAAAACGCAAAGCACGCAAAAGTTTCAAAGAACGTCCTTCTATCATTCCGAAACGTGGAATTTTTAGAAGTTGCCTTTAGGCAATTTCTAAAAATTACTTTGCAGGTGATTTGCGGAATTTTCTTGAGAAGATTTCTACTTTCTTTAGATTTTCTAAAACATAGGAGCTCGAAGTTCGGAATAGTCGCTTTCCGAATTAGTTACATACGTCACAGATTCTTCGTGTTTAATCAAACGATTCGAAGTGTTATGTTTTTTTGTATTGGAAGTTTTAGTGTTTTTGTTATTGTTGGTGGCAACAATATTTGGTAGTTCATATTTGCCGTTTCCTGTTTCGGCAAGCATGTATTTGTTGATAATTTCGATACATTGCGGTGGTGATATACGGGTCATGTTCATACCCATACTTCGCACAGTGATATGGAAGCAGCGTTGTCTTCGTTCGTATTTTACATAGCAACGTCCCTGTTTGCGTAAGTCGTAAAGAGCCTGAGCCAAAAAGTGCTTGAGTTCTGATTCGCTTACTGTTACATTGCCGGTTTTGTCGTATTTTTGATAGGCTATATCAAAAGTAGTTCCATATCGATGGCACGAATTTTCGGTAGCATTTCTGTTGCGTCGTCGCAATTTTTTTATATCCTCTTCGGTGCGTAATAAACTTGTTACAACTATTCTGTAATCAGCGTCGGGATACTTGGAATGTAATTTGTTATCAAAAAGCATGGCTATATCGTCGAGTAGCATACGAGCCGATGGTACCAAATAGGGCATCGAGTGTGTGAGTTTGTTTATTTTGTATAGTGCACAAGTGCTTATTTCCATTAATGGTAAGCTATATTCAAAATCGTTACGCCGTTTAAACACACTGTCGATACCATTCTTTTTTGCAGCAGCAAGCTGTAAATCATTGTCATCACAAAATATATCGAAATATCTTCGCGATGATAGCTGCTTTTCGTCAAAATGAAAATCGGGTTTCGGTTCCACATAAACTTCTTCTACTATTTCTACTTCTTCCACTATGGCTTTCGGAGTATCGTTATGTTTGAATGCGAAGAAAATACATGCAACAATCGCCGTGCCGACTGCAACAAGAATCGGCATGGCAGGAAAGTGTATTTTTGTTACTTTTCTTGCTTTTTTTTCTTCATATTCGGGGCGATACATCATATCGTTTTAGTATTTCTGATTGTAAAAAACGAAAACAGTGGTACAAATTAATAAGTCGCAATATGTAGTAAGATATTATTTTTTAATAGGTTAAACGTTATTGCAGTGTGCCACTATAATTTGCAAAAGTCGGAAAAATTCCCGATATATACAAGTTTTTTCCATTCAGAACTATTGCCAATTACCGAAACTATATCGGAGGTATAATTTTTTTGGTAGGGTATAAATATGTTTGTGGTATACTGTTATAGCAGCGAAACCCGGGTGTTGCAGCATTGATGATATATCATAAGGCAATTTCTAAAAATTGCTTTGCAAGTGATTTGTGATTTTTTACTAGAAAGATTTCTAATTTCTTTTGATTGAGCATAGCGAGCTATGCGATTGAAAAAGAAATAGAAAGATTTCGGTAAAAAACGCAAAGCACGCAAAA
>JAFWZP010000039.1 GCA_017522255.1 Bacteroidales bacterium
GATTTATAGGTAGCCACGTAGTAAGATTGTTCGTAAACAAATATCCCGAATATAATATTATCAACCTCGATAAGTTGACATACGCAGGTAATTTGGCTAATCTTAAAGATGTTGAGGATAAGCCCAACTACAAATTCGTGAGGATGGATATATGCGACTTCGAAGCGTTCTACCAACTTATGCAGAACGAAAAAATTGACGGTATTATCCACTTGGCAGCCGAAAGCCACGTAGATCGCAGTATCAAAGACCCATTCACTTTTGCTCGCACCAACGTGATGGGAACGCTGTCGCTACTCCAAGCTGCTAAACTTTACTGGGAATCGTTGCCTGAAAAATATGAAGGTAAAAGATTTTACCACATAAGTACCGACGAGGTTTATGGAGCATTGGAAATGAACCGTCCCGAAGGTATCGAACCTCCGTTTAAAACAGTGGCTTCTTCGGAAGGGCATAAAGCGTATGGTGACGAATTCTTCTACGAAACTACAAAATACAATCCACACTCGCCATACTCGGCAGCCAAAGCCGGTAGCGACCACTTTGTACGTGCATACCACGACACATACGGTATGCCTACCATAGTTACCAACTGCTCTAATAACTATGGTCCGTATCAGTTCCCGGAAAAATTGATACCGTTGTTTATCAACAATATCCGTCATCGCAAACCACTGCCTGTTTATGGCAAAGGCGAGAACGTACGCGACTGGCTGTATGTGGAAGACCACGCAAGAGCTATCGACATCATTTTCCACAATGGCAAGATAGCCGAAACCTACAACATAGGCGGTTTCAACGAATGGAAGAATATTGACATTATTAAAACCATTATAAAAACAGTAGATATAGCATTAGGTAGAGTTGCTTTGAGCGATGAGCAACGAGCGATGAGCAGCTCACAACTCACAGCTCACAACTCATTGCCGGATGAAATGTTTCCGGACATGAATCTCATTACTTACGTTACAGATAGATTGGGCCATGATGCACGCTACGCCATCGACAGCACCAAGCTACAACGTGAGCTAGGCTGGGAACCCTCGCTACAGTTCGAAGAAGGAATCGAAAAAACAGTACGCTGGTATCTCGACAATCAAGAGTGGATGGACAATATCATCAGTGGCGAATACGAAAAGTACTACGAAGAGATGTACTCTAAACGATAGGCTTCGCTAGGGCTTCGCCGACAAAGGACTTGAGACAAACGACTAAAGGCTTTGAGCAATGAGCAATGAGCTTTTTTATTCTTATCGCGAAAACAAAATCGGAAATAACGAAAAAACGCGAAAAATGTTGCCAAGTATGGCAACGCACGGAACGTGCAAATTTTAGCGTATTTCGTACTTTTCGGAATATTTTAGCTTTTTATTCTTATCGCGAAACCAGAATCGAAAATGGCGAAAAAACGCGAAAAATGTTGCCAAGTATGGCAACGCACGGAACGTGCAAATTTTAGCGTATTTCGTACTTTTCGGAATATTTTAGCGATTTATTCTTGTCGCGAAACCAGAATCGAAAATAGCGAAAAAACGCGAAAAGTTGTTCGACAAGCTTAACCGACTACCTTAACCCTTAAACATTAACCATTAAACTAATAAAAAACAACTTTCGTCCTTCGACATTAGACTTTAGACGGAAAAACAACTCATAGTCTTGTAGTCTTGTTGACTTGTAGTCTTAGAAAAAAAATATTTGCCTATATCGCAGAAAAGTTGTAACTTTGCACAAAAATATTTTAGATATGACTACATTGAAAATCAAAAATATAGGCCCCATAAAGAAAGTTTTTTTTGAATTAAAACGATTTAATTTTTTTATTGGTCGCCAAAGTAGTGGAAAAAGCACCATTGCAAAGATTATAAGTTTTTGTACATGGGTAGAAAAAGATATTCAAACTCATCCAAATATTCAAAACAATGTAAAAATACGTGAGAATCAATTTGTAGAAGAATTGGAGAATTTTCATTGTATGCATGGTTATTTTAGGAATGATTCTTTTCTTGAATATATTACGGATTTTATAGCCATAAAATTTGAGAATAATAAATGTACAATTGAACTATCGAAAAAACAAACATACGAGCGTGTAAAGGTATTATATATTCCGGCCGAACGTTCGATAGCTGTACGAAAAGATATCGAAGTATTATCAAGAGGATTTAATGTAAAAGATTTCTTGGTGGATTTCGATAATGCCAGGAGTTATTATTCAAATAAAAAACGTATTGATTTGCCTAATTTGGGCATGAGTTATTATCAAGAAGTGGCTAACGATGGAAGATTGGTAGATAAAATATCCTCAAATAGTGATGAAAACAACTATGATATAGAATTAGATGATGCATCAAGTGGCTTGCAAAGTATGACTCCAATCGTTGTATCGCTAGATTTTTATTCAAGCGTTTTTTATCGTAAAGATGAAGAAAACAAAACATTGGGCGTTTCGCAGCACAGAGATAGGAAAGAGGTGAAAAATTATCTTCAAAAAAATGCTAAAGATTCAAAAGCTACCGAACTAAGAATAGAGAGATTACTTGAAAGTAAGAGAACAAATTTCGTGGTAGAAGAACCGGAACTTAACCTTTTCCCGACAACACAACGTAATTTGCTGAACTTTATGGTAGCATGTTGCAACAAACGTCGTAAACATTCTCTTACTATCACTACACATAGTCCATATATTGTAAATCAGCTAAATCTCTTACTAAAAGCATACGACAAAGATAGAAAAATAGATGGTGCTTCGATAAATTTTGACGAACTTAATATGTATATTGTCCAAAATGGAACTATACAAGATTTGAAGGTAAAAAACGAAGATGTTCATCTAGTAAACACAGAAAATCTTTCGGATGATATTAATGATATTTACGATATATACGAGACGTTGTGATGAGTAGTTTTAAAGATTTAGTTGATAGAACATTTCTTAGTGCTCATGGAGTTCCTGAGAATAAAAGAAAGTATATTGATTCTGAAATAACAAAGAATATTACATTTGATTTGATAGACTTGAGCGAAAATTTTGTAGTTGAGCATGGCGAAGGAACCGGGTCATTTGAAAATAATGAAGAATTTGACATTGAAGTTTTGGCATACGGCAAGTTGATTAAAGATAACGATTATAAGTACGATACCAAATATGCTTCATTCAGGGGTTCTAAGAATTGTGATTTTATATTGTATAGCGATGCTAATTCTACTATTATTTTTAACGAACATACATCTTCAAATAAAGGAGTTCACAATTTAGATAAGGAAGACAAGGATACCGGACACACAAAGTTCCAAAAGGTAGAAATACAATTGAGAGATAGCATAAAGAAAATGTTGGAAGTAGATGAAATAAACGATTTTATAACAACTTGTTCAACAAAGATTTGTTTATGCTCATACAAACTTTATAACGGAGAAAATAATACACAAAAAGCGTTTAATAGACCTTTAGCCGTCCTTGCCAAAGAGGTAGGAGAAGATGGAATAAAACTTTCGTCACCGGAAATAGAGCAGTATGGATTTGAATACAGAAGAATATCACATGATTATTCTTTCAAAATTTCATAACATACTTCATTGTTCCTCTGTTTAGCACCTCTGTAATCACACGCCACCGCATTAGAAAAACATTTTAATAAACAAACCAATCTTACAACCTCCTTCCTTTAGGAGGGATTAGAGGGAGGCTGCAAGTCCTTCCTTTCAGGGGAGGATTTAGGAGAGGCTCAAAACAAAACCGTTAGCTGTTAACCTTTGGCTATTGGCATTCTTGAAGGCTTTGAGTAATGAGCAGTGAGTAGTGGGCTTTGGGGCTTCGCCCGACAAACGACTTGAGACAAACGACTAAAGGCTTTGAGTAATGAGCAATGAGCAGTGGGGCTTCGCCCGACAAACGACTTGAGACAAATGACTAAAGGATTTTGATAGAAAAAAATCTCATAGCTCAAAGCTCACGACTCAAAGCAAAAAGAACACTTTAGACTTTCGACAAAAAAATAAAGAAACAACTTTTGTCTTTTTACTTTCGACATTAGACAAAAAAACAAAAAAGCACCTTTCGTCCTTTGACTTTAGACTTTCGACGGAAAACACTTGTTGACTTGTAGTCTTAGAAAAAAACATTTGCCTATATCGCAAAAAAGTTGTAACTTTGCAAACTTTAAAACATTAAAAAGATTGCTAATTACAAAGATAACTTTTGAAAGAGATGAAGATATACAATAGTGTAGATTTTATTACCGATATAAAGCATATTATTGAGCAAGCAAGAAAACAAGCATATAGTTCTATTAATACAATGATGATTCAATCATATTGGTTGGTAGGCAAACGTATTGTAGAAGAAGAACAAGGAGGAGCTTCACGTGCGGAATATGGCAAAGCATTATTAAAAAATCTTGCAGCAGAACTGACCCCAATTTATGGCAACACATACTCTGTTCGCAGACTTAGAGATTATCGTCAGTTTTATCTGTATTTTAAGGATATAGAGATTTGGCACTCGCGAGTGCCAAATCTTACATGGACTCATTATCGCGAACTGCTAATGGTAAATGATGAAACGGCTCGTAATTGGTATATGCACGAAGCTGCTAAAGAGATGTAGAGTGTACGCACTTTGCATCGTAATATATCTTCTCAATACTATCATCGTTTGTTGCAATCTCAAGCAAAGAATGTTGTAATTGAAGAAATGAAACAACTAACGGCACCAATGCAGAACGACAAATTAGAATTTATAAAAAATCCTGTAGTTGCCGAATTTTTGGGATTAGCTCAAAACTCTCAATATACCGAAACTGAATTAGAAACTACAATTATAACTCATCTTCAAAAGTTTATAATGGAGTTAGGTAAAGGATATGCTTTTGTGGCTCGTCAACAACATATTCGTACCGATATGGGAGACTTTTATATAGATCTCGTATTTTATAACTACATACTCAAATGCTTTATGCTTGTTGATTTGAAAACAGAACAAATTAGTCATCAAGATGTAGGACAGATGGATATGTATATAAGAATGTATGATGAGTTGAAACGAACAGAAGGGGACAATCCTACTATCGGACTTATATTATGTTCTCAGACTAGTGAAGATATGGCTCGTTATTCGATGCTTAAAGATAATGACCGACTATTTCAAGCTAAATATTTAACCTTTTTGCCTACCAAAGAAGAATTGGTGAATGAAATAGAACGCCAGAAGATGATTTTCAGATTACAACAAAAAGATAATATTTTTGAAGAGTAAACTCTCAC
>JAFWZP010000040.1 GCA_017522255.1 Bacteroidales bacterium
ATTGATACTTCTGGAGGCTTCTGAATCACCTCCTGATGAGGTATAAATTTGTAATGGGGGGCTTGTTCAGAAAAAAATAACTCCCAATCTCTGTATTTATGGAGATTGGGAGCAATATTTCATGTTTAGCGGACAGTAATAAAAAAAAACATACCCCCCCTTGCAACGCAACGGAAGTGAGCAGTGAGCCTGAAGGGCTCTGACATATACAACGCAATGGCATTGCCTTGGGATATTGAAGTGAGAAGTGAGCTCAAGGCTCAAAGCTCAAGGCTTAACTCTTAAAACTCAAACAATAAAAAAATCGAAACCATCACTTTTTGGGTGATGGTTCTAATTTTTTTTTCAATAATAAAGAAGAAAGCTCGGTCGTTTTCGCAACGCCGAGCCAAAAAAATTATTTCCATCTTTTTTTGGAAATATCAAAAGCACACACTTCGATAACGCACCTTGTATAATAATATTGTGTTTTGAGTATTTTTTTTCATAGAGGGAAGTTTTGAGTTTTGTCAGCTCACAGCTCAAGCGTTGCGTTGCAGAGGGGTATATTTTTTTTCTTATTATATAATATATAATATAATATAATCTATAATATACTAGATATCTAATCTTATATAGGATATCCGAATAACTATATAATAGATAAAAGCAGAAGCAATTTTGTTTTTTGGGACAAAATTGCTTCTGCATTACAAAAAAAATCAGTCTGCAAAATAAAGCAAACAAATCTCTGCTATATTTTTGTTTTTTCAACCGTAGGACCGTATCGTATACGCCCTTTATTTCAATGAAAACAAATGCGATTTCCTCCTACGGCGTTGCGTTGCAAAGGGGGGTATGTTTTTTTAAAGTCTAAAGTCTACGAGTCTACGAGTCCACGAGAGCCTCCCTCTTATCCCTCTTAAAGGAGGGAAGATGATTCGGGAAGAGAGGTGACTCCCCTTTAGGGGTTGGGGGCTTGTCTCGTTGTCTTTTAGTCCTTAGTTCTTTGTTTTCTTAAAAATAAACAGCAATGTGTTGATATTTTTATAAGATTATAATGCTATGATAAAGAAAAAAAGTGTAACTTTGCACACTGAAAAGGTGTGTTTATTTAGGTTCGATGCACCTTTTGATAACTAATTTGAACCTTGTTAATAGTTTAAAAATTAATAGAATATGAAGAAAGTATTTTTAGCTTTGGTAGCAGTAGTAGCTATCGGAACAAGCACAGCATTTGCACAAAAAGCCATCGGTTTACGTTTTGGTAGTGGTTCTTTGTCGGGTGCCGAAATCTCTTATCAACAAGCTATGGGCGGAATCAATCGTTTGGAAGGTGATTTAGGATTTAGTTTCGGCGACCACCATTCGTATATATCTGCAACAGGTATCTATCAATGGAAATGGTCTATCGTAAACAATCTTGATTGGTATGCCGGTGTTGGTGCCAGTTTAGGTTTGTATATGCACGAATATGCTGATGATGGTTTTTCATTAGGTATTGGAGGTCAAATTGGTATCGAATACGATTTCAGTAGCCACGGTGTGCCTTTGAATGTATCTATCGATGCTCGTCCTATGTGGAACTTCATTAACTATGGTGGATTTAACTGGAACGCATGCTTATCAGTGCGTTATTTGTTCTAATAAAATAAAAAACTTACAATAACAATAAAAGCATGTCCCGATATGGGGATATGCTTTTTTTTTATATAGTGGGCGTATGGTCAAAGGTCTAAAGTTTACAAGTCTTTTGTCCTTTGTCTTATTGTCTCGTTGCGTTGCAAAGGGGGGGTATGTTTTTTTTAGTTTTTAGTCTAAAGTTTTAAGGTCTAATGACTAAAGTCTTGTAGTCTTTTGTCCTCACTCCTCACTTCCCAATAAATCTCTTATCACTACCGAAGCACATACACAGCCAAATATTGGTGGCATATAAGATATGCAGCCTATGGTGGTTCGTTTGTTGGTGGAGGGGTCTTCAATCATAGCGTCTTCGGGTATTCGTTCGGAAGAGTATACTACCTTAAAGCCTGTTTTAACCCCTAAGCGGCTAAGTCGTTTGCGTACCAAATAAGCCAACGGGCAGGTATGTGACTTAGATACATCTGATACTTGCACCAACGAGGGGTCGTATTTGCCTGCACTACCCATCGAACTCACTAATTTTAAACCCATTTGCACACAATGATATATCAAAAATACTTTAGGACTCAATGTGTCGATGGCATCTACCACATAGTCGTAGTTTTGGTCTTTGAGTATCTCTATCATTCTGTCGTCACGAATAAATTCGGCTATGGTGTTTATCTTGCAGTCGGGGTTAATGGAATGCAGTCGTTCTTCCATCACTTTGGCTTTCATCATTCCAATGGTGTCGTGTGTGGCTATTATCTGTCGGTTGATGTTGGTAAGGCTCACCGTATCACCATCTACTATAGTTAAGTGTCCTATTCCTGCACGGCATAGCTGTTCGGCACAATAGCCGCCTACGCCACCCAAACCTACAACTAAGATATGTGCGTTTTTTAGTTTTTTAATACCTTCGGGTTTTACGAGTAATTCGGTACGTGTATGCATATCAGTTATTTATTTTGTGTCCTACAATTCTTTCAAAGTTTTGTTCCATTGTCAGTTCTATTTCTTTTAAGGTGGTGCCTCTTATATTTGCAGCTGCTTGATATATATCGTATATGCTTGTATCTTTACCATCGGTTTCGAGCACAAATGATTTATTATAGAGGGTGGCTATCACTTTCCTGGCGTTGGAGTTGCTGTTTAGCAAAGCTGCTCCAAACGATAGCATTATGCCTTCGCCAACAAGCATTTTGGCGGTGGATACATTATTGTTGAAGCCGTGAACTATCCATTGCTGCTTGGGTTTATGTTTTTTCTTTAAATTAATTATTTCGTTAACTGCTCTCACACAATGTATCAGTAGTGGTTTGGAGTGTGTTTCGGATATTTGTATGTGGAGTTCAAATATATGTTGTTGTAAGGCAATGGGAGTTATATTGGCATAGCACTTGTCTATTCCACATTCGCCCACATATATCACATTGTTTGCATCAACGTGCTGCTTTATAAACGATATTTCGTTAGCAATATTTTCTTCAACAATATCCCAAGGGTGTAGCCCCAATGATATGTAGCCACCGTTATCTATAGTATTGCCTATAGAATGAGAATATATAGCCAAAGAATTGTCTTTTGCAAGAGATTTTTCTTTTAATAATTCGTTATTATGTGTATGAAAGTCTATCAACATCACATCAATAACACAGCAAGGCATTATTTATTGTTGAGCAATGATTGTTTTTTTGTGAAAGATATTCAAATTTATGTCGGATAATTCAAAAATTCTGAGTATTTTTGCAAAACCAAATGAATATGTTTTTTAAGAGAATATTTTGATGAAAAAGAGTATATTAATATTGTTATTTAGTGTGTTAACCCAGCTGTTGTATTCACAAAAGATAATCGAATATCGTTCGGGAATGGGTACAAGAGACGAGCAAAAACCGGAAATATGGATTTTGTACGACAATGTTTTTGCCACACACGAGGGTATGAATCTTTATGCCGATTCGGCTCATTATAATACACAACTTAATAATTTTACGGCTTTCAATAATATAAAAATAGAACTTACCGACACCACTACTATTTATGGCGACAAATTATTTTATAATGCCAATACCCGTGTGGTGGAAATATGGGGCAAAGAGGTGATTTTTATTGATGGCGACACTCGATTGGTAACTAATCATTTGCTGTACGATAGAAATACCAATATGGCTGATTATACCACAGGAGGTGTAGCCACTAATAAGCAAAATACTTTGGTGAGTCAAAAAGGATATTACTATTCGCTATCAAAAGATTTTTATGTATACGATAGTGTTGTATTGTCTGACTCCTCAGCCATTGTGTATACCGATACATTGCATTATAACACCAATACCAATATAGCCATGTTTGTAAGTCCTACCAATATAAAAACCGATAGTACAGTAATATATAGCGAATATGGGTGGTACGATACCCACAGAGGATTAGCACATTCAAGTAAGTCTACATCGGTTATTAGTGGAAGTCAAAGGCTTATATGCGATATTTTGGATTATGATGAAAATAGGAAAATAAGCATAGCCCAATATAATGTAGTGGTATACGATAGTGTAAACAATATGATATGTAAAGGAAATTATGCCTATTCCAACGAAAAGCAACATAAATTGTTTATAACTCAAACACCTACTGCAATGCTTGTAGATAATGCCGATACATTATATATGCACTCCGACACTATTTATGCCACAACCACTGCCTCTAATGAGTTTGAAACCATCGAAGCCTATCATCATGTAAAGTTTTATCGTAGCGATATACAAGGTTCCTGCGATTCGGTGTTTTACAATGTAGCAGACTCGTTGATGACTATGTATTATACCCCAATAATATGGAGCGAAGAAAATCAATTTACAGCCGACACTATAGTAATGAAATTAGATTCGAGCGGAGTAAAACAAATATTTTTTAATAACAATGCTTTCATATCGCAAAAAATTGATAAAAACAAGTTTAATCAAATAAATGGTAAAACGGCTATAGTATATCTTGATGGTAAAAATCCTTTGTATAGTGATATTATAGGCAATGCACAGTCGATATATTATCTTACAGAAAAGGACGAAACAGGTCAAGAAACATTGTTGGGTGTAAATGTTGGTATAGGTTCGGGTATAAGAATATATTTCGACAAAAACCGAGAGCCGATTAGAATTGTTACATATACAAATCCCGATATGACAACCTACCCGATAAACGAATTGCCCGACGAGAAGAAATTACTTAAGGGCTTTAAATGGTGGCAGGAAAGGCGACCAATACATGTCAATGACATATATAAACACAATGAAAGTGAAAAATAATGACAATTTGGCAGAATAATCGAGTTTGGCAAATATTTTGAAGTATGAAAAATATAAAGAGTTTATTTAAAAAGAAAAATATGAAACCCGAAGAAACTAAAATAGAAGAGAAAGAAGAATTGAATAACAGCGAAGATATGTCAGCTGAAAATTTGAACGATGCAATCGAAGATAAAAAAAAGAACGAAAAAAAATCGAAGAATAGCGAAAAAGACAAAGTTCAAGAATTAGGCGAAAAATTGGCAGAACTTAATGATAAGTATTTGAGATTGTATTCGGAATTTGAAAACTACCGCAAACGTACCAATCAAGAAAAAGCCGACCTTATAAAATATGGTAGCGAAGATACCATAAAAGCCATATTGCCCATAGTAGACGACTATGAACGTGCTTTGCAAGCTTTTGGTGAAAATGACGACAATGCAGCCTTGAAAGAAGGTGTAGTGCTTATATATAATAAACTAATGAGTACTCTTCAACAAAAAGGATTGAAAGCCATAGAAGCCAAAGGCGAAAAGTTTGACGAAAATTTGCACGAAGCTGTAGCACAATTTCCGGCAAGCGACGAGGAACAAAAAGGCAAGGTGATTGACGAGGTGGTGAAAGGGTATTATTTAAATGATAAAGTTATACGATATTCCAAGGTTGTTGTTGCCATATAAATCCCCCAACGAAGAAATAAATTGTTGGATGCATAAGAATATCGAAAAAATAAAAAGATAACATTAGAAAATGGCTAAAAGAGATTATTACGAAATATTGGGAGTTTCGAAGGATGCTTCAGCCGAAGAAATGAAAAAGGCTTACAGAAAGTTAGCTATCAAATATCATCCTGATAGAAATCCCGACGATAAAGATGCTGAAGAAAAGTTTAAAGAAGCAGCAGAGGCTTATGATGTATTGTCGAATCCTGACAAGAAAGCACGTTACGACCAATTTGGTCATGCCGGAGTCGATGGTCAAGGAGGATTTGGCGGAGCCGGTGGTATGAGTATGGACGACATATTCAGCCAATTTGGCGACATATTCGGTAGTTTCTTTGGTGGTGGCGGTGGTTTCCGTGGCTTTGGTGGCGGTGGAAATACAGGAAGAAGACCTGTTCAAAGAGGTTCTAATCTTAGAATAAAAGTAAAGCTAACACTCGAAGAAATAGAAAAAGGTGCCGAAAAAAAGATAAAAGTAAATAAATACGTACCTTGTAAAACTTGTAATGGAACAGGGTCGAAGAATAATAGTTTCGAAACTTGTCCCAACTGTCATGGTTCGGGAGTGGTAACACAAGTAACACGAACCATATTGGGTTCGATGCAAACCCAATCGGTATGTCCACATTGTGGTGGAGAAGGCAAGATAATAAAAGATAAATGTACTACTTGTCATGGCGATGGTATAGTAAAAGCCGAAGAAATAATAACTATTAATATACCGGCTGGAGTACATGATGGTATGCAATTGAGCATGACAGGCAAGGGCAATGCTGCACCTCGTGGTGGAATAAATGGCGATTTGATTATATTGATAGAAGAAATTCCTCACGAAATGTTCGAACGTCAAGAGAATAATCTTTATCACAACACATTTATTACATTTGCCGATGCTGCTATGGGAGCAACTATAGAGGTGCCGACTTTGAGTGGAAAAGCACGTATAAAGATAGAGCAAGGAACACCAAGTGGTAAAATATTGCGATTAAAAGGAAAGGGATTGCCCGATATAAACGGATACGGTAGGGGAGACTTGTTGATAAACGTGAATGTGTGGGTGCCTAAAAGTTTAACGAAAGAAGAGCGTGAGTTATTAGAAAAACTATCCAAATCACCCAATTTTCAACCCAATCCTACAAAACAGGAACGAGGATTCTTTGATAAAATGAAAGATTTATTTACTTGAATTTTAAACCATATAAGGAAGCAAGGAACTTAGTTTTCTTGCTTCCTTAATTAAAAAAAAATACACGATATTATGAAAAATATAGCAGTAATACTTTCCGGTTGCGGAGTAAAAGATGGTAGCGAAATACACGAAGCTACTTTGTTACTTTTGGCAATAGATAAACTTGGAGCAAAATATACTATATTTGCTCCGAATGATGATTTTAATGTTGTAAATCATTACATGGGAGCTGAAACAGACGAAAAACGAAACATTCTTGTAGAGTCGGCACGTATAGCACGAGGTCAAATAAATGACCTTATTACTTTTGATGCAACCAAATATGATGCTCTTATATTGCCTGGTGGCTTTGGTGCTGCCAAAAATCTTTGTACATACGCTCTAGATGGGGCTAATATGGAAGTAAGAAAAGATGTAGCACAAGCCATAGCCGATATGCATGCATTGCACAAACCGATAGGAGGGTTGTGTATTGCTCCGGTAGTGATAGCCGGCACATTGTCGAATGGAGCAAAAGTTACTATCGGAAATGATGCTTCTACTGCAGCAGACATAGAAGAATTGGGAGCCGTACATCAAATAGCTCATGAAACAGATGTGGTGGTTGATAAGGTGAATAATGTATATACTTCGCCGTGCTATATGTTGGCAACACATATATCGCAAGTTTATGAAGGTATAGAAAATTTAGTTAAGGCAATACTAGATTCATTAGATAAGTAAAATATTTTATTGATTAATAGGACAAAAGTAATGATTTGATAAGAATTGAACTTTTGTTCTATTATTTTATTGTAAGCATCTTATTAATGGAAAACAATTAAACGATAAAAAGATAAATTTTATCGAAAAACAATAATAATAAAGCTTTCTATCTTTTTATTATATAAGTACTTGTATTGATTAACATTTTTTATATTGGAAAACTTTGTGTTTGTTCGAAAGTTTTTTGTTACTTTTGCAAATTGTAACGACAAAAGAAACCGAATAAATAGATATAAAAACATGGATAATAATAATCGAAATATTCTTCGAAATCGCATTATAGAAGCAGCGTCAAAGCTTTTGCTAAATCATAGCTGTAAGCAGATAACCATGGACGTTATTGCGAAAGAGATGGGTATTTCTAAACGTACTATCTATGAAATATTTTCCGATAAGGAAATGCTCCTCGAAAAGTGTATTGTTCATATTATAGAAAAAGATGATTCGATAGAACAATTTAAACACGATGTTAATGATAATTTTTTGATAACACTATCCAAGTTTTCAGACCTTCACTCTTCAGAATCTTTCAAACTTAGATGTGCGTCTACAAAGGATATATCCAAGTACTATCCCGATGTGTATAACAACTATTTTCTTCCACGAAACATGAAACTGATAGAAATTGTAAGAGAATTGCTTAATAATTCGAAAGCAGAGGGATATATACACGATTATGTGAATATTGATATAGTGATAGTGATGCTTGCCGAAATGATAAACTCCATAATATGTGAGAAAGTGTTTTTTGAAAATAATTACGACAAAGAAGAAATAATAACTCACACATTGTTTATTTATTTGCGAGGTATGGCTACATCAAAAGCTATAGAAGAGTATGATGAATATGCAGCAAAAAAAAACAGTAACTAAATAGATAATATAATAAATGTATAAATAAATGAATAAAAGAGTAATTTTAATTGGACTTATTAGTTTGGTTGTATCGGGCCATATTGTTAAAGCTCAAGAAACTCTTAAGCTGTCGGTTGAAGAGGCCGAACAATATGCCTTAGAACATAACCGAACTATGAAGAATGCCTCGTTAGATGTAAAGAAAGCAGAGGCTGCTCGCTGGCAAACGTTATCGTCAATGTTGCCTCAGGCTAGTGTAGGATTTTCGTATCAAAACTATTGTGGCTACGAGTTATCGATGATGGGAATGCCAATACCGATGAATCCGAGTGGAACTTTGAATGCTACTGTTTCGTTAGCTCTTACCGGAGCTCAAGTAGTGGGCACAATGCTTAGCAATCTTTCTATAGAAATGTCAGATATAACCAAGCAACAAACCGAGCAATCGATTATAAAAAGTGTGCGTTCGGTATATTTGTCGGTGTTGGTGATGGAGCAAACAGTATCGCTTTTGGATTCGAGTCTTGTAAATCTTCAAAATTTAGAACAAACCACCATCAATGCAGTAAAAGCCGGTGCTGCCGAACAAGTGGATGCCGACCAGATTTCGATACAAGTAAATTCGATGAAAAACAATATAAATTCTACTCGTCGTAGTTTGGAAATGTTGTACAACTCGTTGCAGTTGCAATTGGGGGCTGATATCAACACTAAGATAGAATTGACAGGTTCGTTGAATAATATTTTAAATTCCGACAATATTAAGTCGTTGTTGCTCGAATCTTTCGATATTAATAAAAACTACGATTATCAATTATTGAAGAAGAGCGAAAAGTTGACAAAAAGACAAGTAACTATGTCGTGGATGGATTTCTTGCCAACAATTTCTGTATACTATCAATATTCCAAACTTTCTTATTTTGGCAAAGAAGAAGGTTTTAATATGACTCCTCCAAATATGATAGGTGCATCTATAAACTTGCCTATTTATTCGAGCGGTTCGCGTATAGCCAAGGTAAAAGAAGCTAAACTGGAATACGAAAAGATGCAAAACACTGTGAAGACTACCGAAGATGCTCTTTATGTGCAAGAACGTCAATTGAGATATAATCTGGTGTCGGCACTCGAAAATTACGAAAATCAATGTGATAATATAGAAGTGTCGCAGCGTGTGTTCAACAATATCTTGAATAAATATAAATACGGTATGTCGTCGAGCCTCGACGTTACCAACGCCAGCAACAACCTCATAACAGCACAAAGCAACTATGTGCAATCGATAATGACACTGCTTAATGCACAAATAGAATTAGAAACATTAATGAATAATAAGTAATATAAACATATAAAGAAATGAAGAGATTGACAATGATTGCCACAGTGGCTCTTGCAATGGGAAGCCTTGTAGCATGTGGCGGAAAAACTGAAACAGCAACTGCTGAAGAAACCGAAAAGATAGAAAAAGTGCAAACCATTACCCTTGCAAAAGAAACGGTAGCACGCGAATTGGAACTTTCCTCAACATTGGAAGGCTACGAATCGATGAGTGTTGCTCCTTCTTTGACAGGCAAGATTGAACATATATATGTGGAAGTAGGGTCGAGAGTAAGCAAAGATCAATTGCTTATACGTATGGACCAAAACCAATTAAACACTACTCGTATCAATTTGGCTAGCGTACAAACCGAGTTTAACCGTGTAGAAGCTTTGAAAGAAAGTGGTAGTATATCGCAACAAGTCTATGACCAAACCAAAGCCCAACTTGACCAACTAAAGCAATCTGAAAGTTTTCTTGAAGCAAACACTTTCGTGAAAGCTCAATTTTCGGGTGTGATAGCTGCCAAAAATTATGAAGATGGAGAGCTTTATAGTGGAGCCCCAATCCTTACTCTTACTCAAATAAACACATTAAAAGCTATCATCAATATTCCCGAAAGCTATTTCCCAATGATAAAGAAAGGTATGCATGTTGATATTACTTCTGACATTTATCAAGGCGAAGTATTCCCTGCTACCATTGAAATAGTGTATCCCACTGTTGATCCTTCAAGCCATACATTCCAAGCTAAAGTAAGAATACCTAATGGTTCCGAAAAAATTCGTCCCGGTATGTTTGTTAAAGCCAATTTAGCCATAGGCGAAGTAGAAACTATGGTTGTGCCTTACAATGCTGTGCTTAAGCTTCAAGGTTCCAATAACAGATATGTGTTCTTAAACAGAGATGGTGTTGCCAAACGTGTTGATGTAACATTAGGACAACGTTTTGACGATCGCATAGAGGTTATTTCGGAAGAAATAAAAGAAGGCGACCAAATAGTTGTAACAGGTCAAGCTCGATTGGTTGATGGTGTTAAATTAGAGATAGTAAATAAATAATATATCGTTGGAAAATTGGGTATATACTATAATGCCGGTGATGATATATTATAAAACAAATGATGATATACTATAAAATTCACCATAATATATTGTGATATACCTAAACAATACAACAAAAAACAGAATACTATGAGTATATATAAAACCGCGATAAATAAGCCTATTACCACAGCTCTTATATTTGTGGCAGTGGCTATATTGGGAGTGTTTTCGCTTTCGAGACTCCCAATAGACCAAATGCCTGAAATGGATATGCCATACGTAACGGTAATGACCACCTATGCAGGTGCCAATGCCAGCGAATTGGAAACCAACGTATCAAAGCATTTGGAAAATACTTTGAACTCGGTTGATGGATTGAAAAATATTTTTTCTACATCAAAAGATAATATATCTATTGTAACGTTGGAATTTGAATGGGGTAGTAATATCGATGAGGCTATGAACGATATACGTTCGTATGTGGATTTGATATATGATAATTTGCCCGACGATATATCGCGTCCAACCATCTTGAAACTTAACTCTTCGGCAATGCCTATAATGGTATATGGCTTCACTGCCAAGGAAAGTTATCCTGGATTGGATCGTATATTGGAAGACAACGTGAGCAATGTGCTCAACCGTATAGATGGTATTGGTAATATATCGTTCTCCGGTGCTCCCGAACGTTACGTGTATGTTGATCTAGATCCTAAACAATTGGATGCCTACAATCTTACCTTGGAAAGCGTAGGTACTGCCATCGGTGCCAACAACCTTAACCTTGCTTCGGGCACAGTGAAGATGGGTAAGGAACAGTATCAGTTGCGTGTAGAAAGCGAATACAAAGAGAGTTCGGAAATAAACGATATAGTGGTAACTACCACAAGAGATGGTAAGCAGATTTTTGTAAAAGACTTGGCCACTGTTAGAGATACTATCAAAGACCTTTCGCTCGACGAACGCCTTAATGGACAAGAGGCTGTACGTATGATTATCACCAAACAAACCGGTGCCAATACTGTGGAAATTGCTCGTCAAGTTCGCAAAGAAATGGCCAAGATACAAAAAACTCTTCCTCCCGATATCGAGATAGACATTATCCGTGATGGTTCGGAAGATATCGAAAATGCTATCTTTGGATTGGCAGAAAGTATATTCTATGCTTTGTTGTTTGTAATATTGGTCGTATTTATATTCCTTGGAAATTGGCGTGCCACTGTTATTATTGGTATTACTATTCCTATTTCGCTTCTTACCTCGTTTATTTATCTTTTGATGGCCGACAGTTCGCTCAATATTATATCGTTGGCTTCGCTTACGGTGGCTATCGGTATGGTGGTGGACGATGCTATTGTGGTGCTCGAAAACATTACGCGTCATATAGAGCGTGGTGCTTCGCCTCGTGAGGCTTCTATTTATGCTACTAATGAGGTGTGGACTTCCGTTATTGCAACTACATTAGTTATCGTGGCAGTATTTGTGCCTCTTACCATGCTTAGCGGTATGGCTGGAATAATGTTCAAAGAATTGGGTTGGATTGTTACCATAGTGGTATGTACTTCTACAATAGTAGCTATTTCGCTTACACCTATGCTGTGCTCCAAACTTTTGAAAGCCAAACCTTTCTTCCTTACGAGAGCCGAAGAAGAGGAAGCCAAAGCCAAGGAAGATAGAAAACGTTTCAGTTATGCAAAAACTGTGGGTAAGGCTTTTGATGCTGTTGATGCTTGGTATGCCAATCTGTTGCGTAAATGTTTAAGTCATAAACGTATTACAATATTAGTTGTAATTCTGGTATTCGTAGCTTCGATGGTACCCGTATTTATGGGCAAGATAGGTACCGACTTTATGCACCAGCAAGATGGCGGACAAATGTCGGTAACGGTCGAACTCCAACGTGGTACCCGAATAGAAGAAACTCTTAAGACTGCCCGTCAGATAGAAGCCGACATCAAAGAACTATTGCCCGAAACTATACTTGTAAGTACTTCGGCAGGTACCAACGACGATGCCGGTGTGGGTGCAATGTTCTCGTCAACATCCAATAACAAGATTAGTATCACTGTTCGTGCTTCAAAAAAACATGAACGTGAACGCACTATATGGCAAATGGCCGAGGTATTGCGCGACCGTTTGGCATTGTATCCCGAAATAGTAAACTACCAGGTATCAACCACCGGTGGTGGTATGGGTGGCGACAACAGCGTAAGTATAGAGGTGTATGGCTACGACTTCGATGTAACTTCAAACTTTGCTGCCGAGCTTAAAAACAGACTCCAAGATGTGAAAGGTGCTCGTGATATTAAGATAAGCCGCGACGAAGACCGTGCCGAACTGCAAATAATATTCGACAAGGAAAAGATAGCTCGCAGTGGATTGAACAGCAGCACTGTGGCCGCATACGTGCGTAACCGTGTAAATGGTATGATAACCGGATATTTGAAAGAAGAAGGTGAAGAATACTATATTGTAGCTCGCTTGCAAGAAGATTATCGCAACAGTATAAGCGATATCGAAGAGTTTACCTTCATGACTCCGATGGGGGCTAAGATAAAACTCAAAGAGATAGCCGAGGTGAAAGAATATTGGTGCCCACCCGAAATAGAACGCAAAAACCGTCAGCGTTACCTAACAGTATCGGTTACTCCTTACGAAGTGTCGCTTGGCGAAATGGCTGCAAGCATCAACAAGGTTCTTGCCGATATGAATATACCGCAAGGCGTACATGTGGATATTGCCGGTAATTACGAAGAACAACAAGAATCATTTGCCGATATGGGAACCTTGGCATTGCTTATACTATTACTCGTTTACATCGTAATGGCATCGCAGTTCGAAAGTTTCTCCAAACCATTTATCATCATGATGAGTATCCCATTTGCTATCACCGGTGTGATATTGGCATTGCTTATCAGCGGTCAAACGTTGGATATGGTAGGTGCATTGGGTGTGATATTGCTTATAGGTATTGTGGTTAAAAACGGTATTGTGTTGGTGGACTACATCAACCTTATGCGTGAACGTGATATGCCTTTGTACGAAGCTATCGCTGTTTCTGGTCAGTCGCGTTTGCGTCCGGTGCTAATGACGGCTTTTACAACCATCCTTGGTATGGTGCCTATGGCATTCACCACTTCCGAAGGTTCCGAAATTTGGAACACAATGGGTATAGTGGTTATAGGTGGTTTGCTCGTTTCTACAATCATTACACTTATAGTAGTGCCGGTGCTTTATGCAATTTTTGTTCGAAACGACGAAAAGAAGAAACTCGATAAACTTAGAAAGTCGTTTGTGTTTATGCAAATAGACGATAAGGAAAAAGAATAATTTATATTTGTTGAACATAATAATAATAACATAACATGAAAGCTGTATTTATAGTCTACAACCAAGCCAACACCGAACGTGTGGAATTTATGCTTGACGAGCTTGGAATAAGAGGCTTCACTATGTGGGAGCAAGTGCAGGGACGTGGAACCAATGGTGGTGAACCTCGCCGCGGTACACACACATGGCCCGAAATGAACTCGGCTATGCTCGTAGTGGTGGACGACGACAAAGTAGAAACACTATTGGAAATGGTACACAAACTTGACTTGAGAAACAAAGAAGTGGGTGTGCGTGCTTTTGTTTGGAATATTGAACAAACTATATAAAAACATTTACCACTCATAATATCAATCAGTAGAGAGGCAGATCCGAAAGGGTTTGCCTTTTTTTTGAGACTATAAGACGAGTCTTTAACCCTAAAAAGGAGGCTTGGCACACGACTCACATTTACGAATGGCTTCGCCCCACTCCCTGCTCATAGCTTCCCACTCCCAAAAAATGTTGACAAAAAAATGATGAAAATATTTTTGTAATTAAAAAAATGTTTGTAATTTTGCACCGCAAAACAAACAATAAAAAATATGAAAAAGCTATTTATGGTATTTGTGGCAGTGGCAATGACAGCCGTTACAACTTTTGCACAATCCTACGACTATGTTGTATCGCTAAAAACTGAGGGATTGAAAGGACCGGTGAGATTGGTCAACCATAGACAGGTGGACAGTAGCACTTCGGGATGGAAAGGGTGTACAGTGGTGCTTCCAACTTTTATATTTAGCGAAGTTTGGATATTTGCCAAAGATGGATTGTTGCAAGAGTCTATTTATAGTGAAAAAGATTGTTGTCTGTCAAGTGTGCATACTTATGATAAAAGAGGTCGTTTGAAACAGATAAAATGTAATGACACTGAGATTAGATTTTCTTACAAAGGCAAACGTCTAAAGGAATCTAAACGGATAGAATATAGCAGATTTGGAAATGACACCACACAATATAACTTTAAATATCAGGGGAATGTAGTGACGATCGATTGTATCCGAAATGGTGAATATGAGTTTGGTATGAGTTCTGTTGAAACATACGAAAACGGATTGCTTATGATGTGGGATCGTTACGACGACCGTATATTATATATTCGCAATGAGCAAGGTCAATTGCTAAAAGAACTAATATATTGGGTGGATTGTGGATATGATGATAATGACGAATGGTATCGAAAACCGACAGACTCGTTAATGTACTGTGATGAATATATTTACACAGATAGAGGAGATTTGGCTGAAAAGCGGGAAATGCATATAAAATCCGGAGAGTTATATATTACTTCTTATACCTATCTTGAATACGATGCTTATGGCAACTGGACACGCAGAAGAGTAAAATATACCAACAATTTGGGCGAAGAGGCGAAGCTTCGCGACGAAATTAGAATAATATACTATTATGAATCGATATAATTCTGTAGGATTATAGGTGTAATATTTGGTGTGGAAGAATATCTAAAACACTTGATGGTGTTGTGTGGAAAGGTATAGAGGTTGACAAAAACATGATTATAATCAACATTAATTTAGTGTTCTCCTATTCGAGTAGCGATATAAAAAAGTGTCGACATATTTTTAAATACGTCGACACAATCTTTTTATAATTTTATTCCACTACTATTTCGTCTACAAACAGATAAGAGTCGTTGCCTTTTGCGGGGTGCCACGATGGCAGTTTTCCCGGGTTTTTGGCCACTACTCTTAGGTAGCGTGTGGTGCAGGATAGCTCTCGTATCGATACGGGGTTTACTATGCTACCTGATAGTTGCAGCTTAGGTTGTAGGTTTTCCTGTTTCAGTAGTTTGTAGTTTATGCCATCTGTCGAGGTGTATACCTCTATGGTGTATGGTGCCAATATCCAATTGTATGTGTTTTGTAGAAAACGCATCGATATTGTGTTTACGGCTGTGGGTTTGCCAAAGTCCATTTCCACATCAATGTCTACTCCCCAATATCCTTGCCAATGACCATCGGCGTATGTGTTGTCGCTGCCTATTTTTCCATCGAGCAGTGCGTTGTTGCCTCCTGCCGAGTAGGTGGCGTTGTAGGTGCTATATTGTGTGTTTAGCCGTTTTAGGTGTCCCATACCTTTGTGGTATAGTATGTAGCGTTCGTTTTGTTTGCTGTCGGTATATTGGTTATAGGCTATGGTTTTCACTAAGCAAGAGTTCGATATTTCGAATGGTTGTGTGTATATTTTTGTGGCAGCGGATGGTTTTCCGCCATCGGTGGTGTAATATATCGGGCGGTCGGCATATATTGTTTTGAGTGATATTACCGGAGTGCCGTCGGCTGATAGTTCGGTGTTTATAAACACGTGGTTTTCCGCTTCAAGAAGTTCGCGAGCAAGGTCGTCGTAGCGGTTGGCTACTATTTCTCTCGAATATTGTCGGCATTCGTAGTCCCATAGTCGCAAGTAGTCGTATTTCAGGTCTTTCAATGTTTGTAGCAGTTTTTCTATTCCTGCTTTGGATTGTGCTATATTGCTTTCCGATGGATTGCAATAGGTGTTGTATAGCTGCACACGCAGTTTGTTTTTCATTGCTGTTGCTGCAATTCGTTTTGCTGCATAGCGTGCATTTAAGAATATGGAAGTGTTGGCTATGGTGGTGTCGGCTATTATTTTGTTACACTCTTTCAGCAAATTTTGTGTTAGAGCAAGCACGTTGTCGGCACGTGTAATCATACTTGAATCCACTTTAGATGGATAGAAATCAAGTAAAGGCTCGTGCAACGATCCTGTGTTCATCCATTCTCCTACGTCGGGGTTGTTGCCAAGATTGCCTATTGCATATATAAGTGCTGTGGCGTTGGTAGATGTGCCGAAGTATTGAGTGTTAAAGTTCGTGTTGAAAGTTGTTTCGCGTTTTTTACGTTTGCTGTCGGTTTGTTCTATGTTGTCTGCAACTATGGGGTTCCAACTCATTTCGGCAGCCCATGCCATTCCGTGCCATGCACTGTTGAATAGCGATTCGCCCGAGTCGTCCCATGCAGTGTTCATCATGCCTTTGGTGCCGGCTTGATGTCCTTCTTTTACAAGGTTGCCTATGTTTTTGATATAGGTGTCCACCAATGGAAATACAGTGCTCCACATGCTCATGCCCGGTGCTATCCAAAATGGGTGTTGCGACTGCTGTATGGGTAGTATGTGTTCGTCGAAGTTGTCGGCCGCCACGTAGCTCCACACTATAAACTGCATATCTTTGGGTAGTTTGTTTATCATTGCCGGATTTTTTGCTATTATGTCGCCCCACATCATCACTGTTTTGTTGTATTTTTGCAGTATTTCGTACACTCGGTTTATGTGCAGGCAGTAGGCGTTGTCGGCACCGCCAACGCTGTCCACATATCTGCGTGCTCTACCCGAGCCAAGGCTTTCGGTTTCGTCGCAGTTGATATTAAAGTATTGCGATTCGAAAGCCGGTGCCACTTCGGCAAATTGTTCTTCAAGGAAGCGATAAGTGTCTTCGGTGGCGGGGTTTAGGTTGTAGCGTGTGTCGGTAATATTTTTATAGTAGGGTATGGCAAGGGTTTTTTCGGCATGGGCAAAGCATTGTTGGTTGCCTATAAAGTCTATATAGTATTCTTTTGCGTATTCTATCAGTTCTTTTACTTCGGCAGCACTTATGCCGTCGGCAGGTGCTATATCGGGGTGCGATAGTAGTTTGAATACATGTTCGGTATATAGGTTAAAGAAGTTCATTTTGTATTCTGCCATAGTGCGTATTTCTTTTTTTAAGAACTCCATATTGGGGATAGGACCACGGCTTATATCATCAAGCCAGCCGCGATATTCCAGTGTGGGGTAGTCTGTTATTTTCATGCAAGGAACAGCCATGCCGGAGGGGTTGTCTATCGAGGCTTTGACTATCAATTGCTTTAAAGTAAGCAGTCCGTAATATAGGCCTTGTTCGCTTATGGCTTCGATGGTTATGCCTTTCGAAGTGATGTCGAGTATGTAGCCTTGTGTGGGATTGACAGGGAACGACAGTTGTGGGTTGAGGCGTATTTCCAAGATGGGAGAGGAACTTTTGCGTAGCTCTCGTTTGTTGGAGGTGTATTTTATTGTCAAATTATTTGTTTTGTCAGTTAATGTTTTTTGCATTAGTTTGCGGCTCATAGCTTCATCGTTTTGATAATAGAGTAGCATATTGCCGTTTTTTATTTCCAATACACCTTGCTTTATTTCGATGTTTTGTGGTGTGGGTATTACTCCTATATTTTGTGCAATAGTTGATTTACAAAGCAGTGCAACTGCTATACAAATAAAAAGTTTCTTCATGCCTTATGTGTTTATATAATGTTTATTAGGGTGCAAAGTTACGACTTTTTTTTGAACCCTGCAAGCATAAAAAAAACGCCTGCAGCAAAATAGCCACAAGCGTAAAATCTGTTTTTATTATGAACCAAAAATTATTTTACAAGGGTAGAGTCGTTAGCAGCAAAGCGGTTGAAGAAACATAAAAAATCTAAGTTTC
>JAFWZP010000041.1 GCA_017522255.1 Bacteroidales bacterium
AAAACGTAAAGCACGCAAAAGTTTAAAGAAGAATTCTTCTATTTTACTGAAACGTGGAATTTTTAGAAGTTGCCTATAGACGTTTCTAAAATATATTTTACCCGCTTCAAAAAGTATTTTCAAGCCTTGAAAGTATATTTTCAAGGCTTGAAAGTATATTTTCAAGGCTTGAAAGTATACTTTCATGACTTGAAAGTATATTTTCATGTCATGAAAATAGTTTTATAAGCATGTATGCGAAGTTTTATAGACGTGCCTCGAAAGTTTTATAGACGTATCTATGGAGTTTATCAGTCGCGTCGGCCGGCACAATGGGTCGCAAGCTATGGAATAAGGAGTGGGGATATAAGAAAAAGAGGCGACGAAATTTGAGCAAAATTTCGTCGCCTCGTGGGATATTATTGTCAGGCTCGGCTGATATGTATGTGATAAAGCTGAGAGCTACAACATTACACTCTTGTTACCGATTCCATACCTTCTAAAGCACTTAGTTTTTCTATCAACCCGTTCAGGCTTTCGGTATCGTTGACATACACCATTATTATACCTTGCCCTATACCTTGGCTTGTTTCCAAAGTTATTCCTCTTATGTTCAAATCCATTTCTTGGGATATAATTCTTGTAAGGTCTTGCAATAGTCCTTTTCTATCTATAGCCACCATCTGTATTGCGGTAAGAAACGACACATCTTCGCCTTTGCGCCACTTGGCTTTCACCACCTTGTTTTTGTGAGTTGCCAATAAATCTATCACCTTTGGGCAATTGGTACGATGCACCACAATCTTATCGTCTTCGATAAATCCCACCACATCATCGCCTTGTATAGGGTTGCAACAATCGGCAATAACTATGTCGTGGTGTTCGTATTTCTCGTCCAAAAGTATATTACTGATATTGTTCTGATATTTGTCTTTCAGAGTGTTTTCTTCGTTAGAAGTTTTGTTTGCCACAGCTGACAACGGTTTCAACAATTGTTTAAAAGGAGCCGCCAATATCAGCCATGGAGCTTTTTTGGGTTTGTTTTCCTTTATAAAACATTTATTTATATCGTCGCGTTTAATCTTATCTTTGGCCAGTTGGAAATATAAATCCAAGTCGGTAGATATATTCAAAGCCACCCTCAATTGTCCCAATATTGATGGAGTTATCTCCATATTGATATCTGCCAATATTTCCGCTAACTTGTTTTTGCCTTCAAATTGATACTTTCGTTTTTGCACTCTGAAGTACTTTTTAATCTCGGCTTTTGCACGCTGAGTTTTAGCTATATCTATCCAATCTTCCTCGGGCACCATCTTCCGCGACGATAGTATCTGTACTTGCTCACCACTTTTTAGCTCGTATTTGTTCGACACTACCCTCGAATTGACTTTTGCGCCCATACACGAAAGCCCCAACTGAGTGTGTATGGCAAAAGCAAAGTCGATAACGGTGGAGCCGGCCGGCAAAGTTATCATCTTTCCTTTGGGAGTAAACAAATATATCTCTTTGGTATACAAGCTCTGTTTAAAGTAGTCTACAAAGTCGAGAGCATTCTTTTCGTTGTGTTCCAATATCTCTCTTATCTGAGCCAACCAGTTGTCAGCCACATTGGTTTGCACATCGTCTTTCGACAAACCTTCCTTGTACAAGAAATGCGCTGCCATACCTTTTTCGGCTATTATATCCATACGTTTGCTACGTATTTGCACCTCTACCCATCTACCCGAAGGGGTCATCACGGTGGTGTGTATGGACTCATAACCATTGGCTTTAGGCACTGTTATCCAATCTCTAAAGCGTTCGGGATTGGGATGAAAGAGCGATGTGATAAGCGAATAAATCTTAAAACATTCTTCTTTTTCCTCCTCTTGCGGAGTGTCGATAATTATCCTTATGGCAAATATGTCGTATATCTCTTCAAAGTCGATGCGTTTCTTTTCCATCTTTCGCCAAATGGAATATATGGATTTTACCCTTCCGTTAAGCACATACTTATAGCCCCGCTTGTCGAGGAGCTCTCGAATAGAGCTGCAAAAATCATCAATAAAGGTTTGTCTATCGCCTTGTGTAGCTTCTACAAGTTCCTTTATATGATTATAAGCCTGCGGATTGGTATATTTCATTACAAGCTCTTCCAATTCGGTTTTTATAGAATACAATCCCAGCCTATGTGCAATAGGAATATACAGATATTGTGTTTCGGACGAAATAACAAGTTGTTTGGCAGAGGGCATCGAATCCAAAGTACGCATATTGTGTAGCCTATCGCACAGCTTAAGAAATATCACATACACATCATCGGCCATTGCCAACAGTATTTTTTTGAAGTTTTCGGCCTGTATGGAATTGGTTTGCGTATCAAATATATTGTCTATCTTGGTCAATCCATCAATAATACGAGCCACCCTATCGCCAAATATCGATTTCAAATCGCTAAGCGAAGTGTCGGTATCTTCCACCACATCGTGCAACAGAGCACATACCACACCCGTAACACCCAAACCTATTTCCTGTACAGCTATAATAGCCACACTTAGAGGATGAAAGATATACGGTTCTCCCGATTTGCGTCGCATACTGGAATGTGCATTCTTGGATATAATAAAGGCACGATATATGGTATTCTCATCTTTCTTTGTCGAAATCAAATTTTTGCTCCAACACAGCTGTATAAGCTCGTCGTACTTGGCTTGTATTTCTATTTCTTCTTTTTCCTTATCTATTACGTACATGGTATTCGTATTTTTTCGATGAATAGTATAATAATGTAAAATCGTGAAAAATATTATATCTCTCGCAAAAAAAATATGCAAAAGCACCCAAAAAGTTAGAGGCAATCTCCATAAAGATATGAAAATTGCCTCCAAAGTTAGTTTTTTTACTCATCTATTAATAACCCAAATCCTTATTCATTTTTGGTCTTATTTGCTTTTCAAATACATCTCTAAAATCTTCGAAAGGATATTTACGATAGTTGTCGTTTACAAAATACCATAGTATCATCACAAAATCCTTAGGCGGGAAGTATCCCGGCAATACATTTATCACATTCATTTGTTTGTCCAACACCACAGTGGTTGGGAAACTTATCTTGCCTATAATGATATGTTTTGTAAACGAATGTATCATTTTTTTTGTAAGATCGGGATTTTTATACACATCGCCTTTCCACTCCACATCGTCTTTGCTTTCGGCATCGAAACGTGCAGCATGATAATATTTGTTTAATATACGAGCCACTGTGTCGTTGCGAAAAGTTTCGGTATCCAACTTTTTGCACCACCCACACCATGTGGTATAAAAATCAATAAAACCCAATTTATTGTTTTCTTTCAAGTCGATACTACCCATTTTGTCCACGGTAGTCCAATTTACCTGTGCCGTTGCAGCTACAGCCAAAAGCATAAACACGACACATGTTATAATCTTTTTATTGTTCTTACCATTCATAAACCCAATCATTTTCGTTATCTACATTATTATTTTTCGATGATTCTTCAGCCAATTGATTTTTTGTATTCAACATACGCGAAGCCAAATCGCTACTTCTTTTCGATTTGTTCGAATTTTCGGCTTCCACAACAGTTTTTGTCTCTTTCTTCTTTTCATCTTCTACTGCTACACCTACCGGTTCGGTAGCCATTGTTATCATATTCATAACATCGTTGGTGAAGTCGTCATCAACATTGCCTTCGGTAGTAGCAGAAGCCAATAACATCGGTTCTTGCATTTCGGCTTCGGCACCAAGTCTCACCACTCTTGCTCCGGTGTAGTAATGTACAAGTATATCTTTGTATGGCACACCCAATTCCACCATTCTTATAGCCCCTTCTTGGCTGAGTCCCACTCCATGACCATAACCTTTGCCTTCGAGCACCACTTTATCGCCATAGTATACCACCGAAAAGAATGTTGATTTAAGATTCCAATCCTTGCGTATGGTAGTAAGAGGCACACCCATTATCTTGGCTTTACGTTCGTCTTGAGTAAAGTTCAACAATTCGTTGCGAACACTTTCATCGTTGATGTTTAGTTTGTGATTCTTTGCAAAGTAGTTCAACCACTTATCAGTCGAAAATTCTTTTGTCCACACCGACTGTTTCATACCATAGGAAAATGTATCTTTAACCGAACGCAAATACTCTATTTCCGATTTCCATACATCTTCAGAGTTTGCAGTTTGTCCACCAGAATTGGAATGGAAAGGAGTTTCGATAAGATTACCATCGGCATCAACCAACACTTCGTTTACACTCGATTGAGCAGCCAATTTTATGTCTTCTCTTATACAACGATTGTAATAAGCTTGGCAATGAACATT
The DNA here is from genome assembly GCA_017522255.1 of Bacteroidales bacterium. GTDB lineage: Bacteria > Bacteroidota > Bacteroidia > Bacteroidales > P3 > HGM05376. The sequence goes on from JAFWZP010000041.1 coordinate 4,304, forward strand.
ATCGCAGAAGTTGTAGCCATCGGCTTTGTGTTTTTCCATATTACGCATAGCCCAAGTACGCGATATTATGGCTTGCACACGAAATATATCGGCATGTTTGCCATATATCTCAGACTGAGCCACACCGGCCACATATTTTTCGAACTCTACATTATTTATAAGTTGAAGATGTTTGCTATTCAACGCTGTTACATGCAAATCATCTTCATACGAACGTTGTTTGTATCCTTTGGGAGATATATAAAGATATGCATCATCTTGGTTGGTAACAAAAGAAACGCTTTCGAAGTTGCCTCTTTTCTCGCCATTAACACTCACTACCACTTCTTTTGCAAACGGAGTAAGTTCTACAAAATCACCTTTTGTAAGATTAGCAGCAATGGTATCTACATTGTCGCCCAGCAAACTATAGGTGCTATTTTCAAACGAAATCTTGGTGTAAGCAATATTGGCAGTCGAAAATACTCTTACCTTTACTTTATCGGCAAATACCACTGTAGGTATCAACAACATCATCAATATGTAAGCATTTCTTTTATTCATTTTGTCAGTCCCTTTTTAATGTTTTCAGAATAGCCTCAACTGCTTTATCCGACACCCCTTTGCTTCCCAGCATTTTCTCGATGTTTTCGTATTCGGCAATCATCGCCATTCTATTGTTTTTGTCCTTTGTTATCTTGGAAAACTCTGTTTCCAATGTGTTTTTGTTTAAATCTTTTTGTATTAGTTCCCTTACAACCGGCTTGTCTGCTATCAGGTTCACTAGCGATATGTAGTTGACTTTTGCAAATCGTTTTGCCAAAGCTACCGTGAAGGCGTTGGCTCTGTAGCATACCACTTGAGGCAAATGAAACAACGCTGCTTCTAAGGTTGCCGTTCCGGAAGTGATAACACCTGCAAAGGCCGATTGTAGCAATAAATACGTTTGATTGTACACTAAGGTTACATTTTCAGATGTTAAAAAAGGTTTATAAAACGAATCGCCCAGCAAAGTCATACCGGCAATAACGAAATTATATTCGGGGTGGCGACTTGCCAAATCGGCCATTGTCGGCATCATTTTACGCAATTCCATCTTTCGGCTTCCCGGCATAAGAGCTATTATAGGACGGTCGTCAAGATTGTGTTGCTTTCGAAAATCGTCCTCTTTATTAACTGATTTAAAATCAGCTACAGCATCTAACAATGGATGTCCCACATAGTCTACATTGCTCACATTATTCTTATCATAAAAAGATTTCTCGAAAGGCAGTATCACAAACATTTTGTCCAACACCTTACGCATTGTTTTTATTCTACCCTTTTTCCATGCCCACACCTGAGGTGATATGTAATAAAAGTTTTTGAATCCATGACTATGAGTAAACTTAGCTATACGCAGATTGAAACCCGGATAATCGATAAATATCACCGCATCAGGATTGAAAGCTAATATATCCTGCTTACATAATTTTATATTTGCCAATACAGTACGCAGATGTGCAACCACTTCTACAAAACCCATAATGGCAAGGTCGCGTATATGCTTCACCATAGTTCCACCTACGCTTTGCATAAGATCGCCACCCCAAAAGCGTATTTCAGCATTAGGGTCTTGACGATAAATAGCTTTCATAAGATTAGAACCATGAAGGTCGCCCGATGCCTCGCCGGATATAATATAATATTTCATATTTTATTTCTTTTTATTATCGACAATATATAACTATTAAATCGTAGTACTCTTTCGCATATTTGAAAGAGATACAATCACAAAGTTGGTTATACGATAATTTTAGAAATAAGTTATATGTAAACTATAATATTTCACCCATTCTCACCAAAAGAACAATGAAAGGAAGCAATGTAAAAAACAATGTAATGGCTATTGCTTTGGCTGTTTTTATGTATTGTAGCTTTTTGGTATAATAACGAAGCAACAATATAGGAGCCACAAACGATAATATAAATACTCTAAGATTAGATAGAAATGGTATCCCCAAAACAAAAAATACAACCATTATCAACACTGCCGACAATATCATGCTTCCCAATGCCGATAATATTCCACAAGCTATCGTATCCTTTTTCATAACTCAAAACATTTCTACAATCTCTTTTGGAAGAAATTCGCTAACGATAAAATATATACCCATTCCTATAAGTATCACTCCCACTACCTTATTTACTATATGTAATATTTTTGGAGTAAGTATGGTTTTAAGTTTGTAAGATATAGCACACTTAAGGATATCAAACGAAAGTATGGTTACCAACAAGGAAATCATAAACAAATAGCTATGTTCTCTTTCGGGAAACGAAGATGCTATACCCACCGGTATAAGCCAATATACCCACACCGAAGGATTAGCAATATTAAACAAAAAGCCTTTGCCTATGTATGGAAGATAGAATGGTTTCTTTTGCAATTCCACTGCCGAAGCTATGGCGGAGTCCTTCTTTACCGTTTTACGCATATAAGTAAACACTCCAAACACAACCATGACCACTCCTCCTATTATCGACAACACTATTTTGCTTTGTGGATTGTCCATAAGCGATGATATGCCGAAAAGAGTAAGGAATACCATTACTATATCGCTAAGCGAAATACCCAAAGCCAAGTGAACACCGGCTTTGAATCCATTGGTAAGACTGGTTTGAATAAGGGCAAACATTGCAGGACCTGCAACAAACGAAAGAGTAACACCAAAACCTATGCCCTTGACAATAGTAGAAGCATACTCAGCAAAATTTATAGCAAGTATTTGAAAGTGTTGCAACATTAATTATATGTTATTTAGTCCTTTAATATAATATTACTCTTATTAAATCTGTTTGCAAAGATACATATTCTTTTGGAATATTTGGCATACAACGAAACATTTTTTTCTATTTATACCAATATGTCTCACTATTTGAGCGATGCAATAACCGTGGCAAGATTATCCACAAACATATTTACAGCCAATGCCAATAATATAACGCCAAAAAACTTACGCAAAATAAATATAGTGGCTTTGCCCAACACCTTCTCTATCCTATCTATCGACGATAGTACAATGAAAGCAAACAACACATTTAGCAACAAAGCTATCATTATATTTATTACAGCATGATCGGCACGAAGCGAAAGCAAAGCTGTCAAAGCACCCGGTCCTGCTATAAGCGGAAACGCTATAGGAACAATAGACGCTCCATTGCCCCCACCTTCGTTTTTGATTATTTCGATACCCAATACCATTTCCATTGCCAATATAAATATCACCAAAGCACCGGCCACTGCAAAAGATGCCGAATCGACTCCAAAGAGTTTGAGCAACGCATCGCCCGAATAAAAGAATACCACAAACAACACCAACGAAGCCAAACAAGCTTGCCATGGTTTTATACTCTTTTGTTGATTCTTTAAACTAAGAAAGATAGGTATAGAACCTGTAACATCGATAATGGCAAACAGCACTACAAAAGCACTGATAATCTCAACTATATTTAATCCCGAAAACATATTGTTATACTTTATGCGTCAAAACAATCAAATTGCAATAGAGTTTAGTGTCTAAAAAAAGGGGTGAGAGCTCACCCCTTTTCATTTATCATAATTACAGTACACTGTTATTTCTTAACAAAGTGGAAATGCGAACCAAAACGTTCGAAAGCTGCTTTATCTAATTCTTCTTGGAAACGAGGATCGGCTACTGAAATAATCAGTTTGGCACGTTCTTGCAATGTTTTTCCGTAAAGATTTACAGCACCATTTTCGGTTACAAACCAATGGATATGGTTACGAGTAGTTACCACACCTGCACCTTCAGTCAAAGTAGGAGCAATTTTGCTTACACCCTTGGCTGTTACCGAAGGCATAGCAATAATAGCTTTACCACCTTTCGAACGAGAAGCACCATAGATAAAATCTATTTGACCACCTACACCCGAGTAGAATTTAGTTCCCAACGAGTCGGCACATACCTGTCCGGTAAGATCAACTTGAAGAGCCGAGTTAATAGACACCATCTTAGGTTGTTGTGCTATAACGAATGGGTCGTTGGTATAAGCCACATCTTTCATAAGCACGCGAGGGTTGTTGTGCAAGAAATCGTAAGTTTTTTGCGAACCCATAACGAAAGTTGATACCATTTTGTATTTATCCAAAGCCTTGTTGGCACCTGTTATAATGCCACGTTCTACAAGTTCTAATATACCATCGGAGAACATTTCGGTGTGAACACCAAGGTCCTTGTGATTTGTTAAGCACGAAAGAGTTGCATTAGGAATAGAACCTATACCCATTTGCAAACAAGCGCCATCTTCGATAAGTTCGGCACAATGACGTCCGATAGCTTTTTCTATTTCCGAAGGTTGACCTGGAGCAGCTGTTTCGAGTGGTTCGTCTTTTTCTACAAATATGTCGATATTACTCATGTGTATAAGACCATCACCAAAAGTGCGAGGCACATATTTGTTTATTACAGCTATTGTATAATCAGCATTTTCTACAGCAGCAAGGGTAGCATCTACCGATGGACCCATCGAAACATAACCAAATTCATCCGGTGGAGTTACTTGGATAAGAGCCACATTACATTTGATGTAATTGTCGCGATAAAGACGTGCTGTTTCATTCAAAAATACAGGAATATAATCGGCATAGCCTTGTTGAACACTTTTACGAACATTAGAACCTACAAAGAAAGCATCGTGCTGAAACACTCCTTCGAATTTAGAATCTACGTATGGTGCAGGACCTTCGGTATGAAGGTGGTGGATATGAACATCTTTTAACTCACCTCTTTCACCGCGTTCGCACATTGCTTCTATCAAACACATTGGAGCACACGATACTGAACTGATGTGTACGTGGTCGCCCGATTTTATCACTTTTACAGCTTCTTCAGCCGAAACTGCATTATATAGTTTTGCCATTATTTTATTGTTTTTATATTGTAACTATTTTATTTAATTTTCATTTTCGGAGTGCAAAGATACTATTTTTTTTGCACATCTACAACAGTTTTTTTGCATCAGATAATAGCGTTCTAAGATACAGACACTTACAAATCAACTTACAGTTCTGTTATCCATTCTTTTATCTTCTGTTCGTCGGATAATTTACATATCAGCAACGAATTGTCGCGATAAGCTACCAAATAATTTTCCAATCCTTGCACCACCGCTTCTACGCCTTCTTGTATATTTACTATTGTATCGTTGGTGTTTACAAGCACAGCCTTGCCGGCCACTGCATTGTTGTTGTTATCTTTGGCGGCATGGGTAAATAGTGACCCCCAAGTACCTATATCGCTCCAACCAAAATCGGCAGGTATAGTATAAGTGTTTGGCGACTTTTCCATTACCCCATAGTCGATAGAAATATTTGGACAATCGGCAAACTTTTCGTTAATAAAGTCTTGTTCTTTGTCGGTAGCAAAAATATCTTTCCCTTGTTCGAATACTGCTACTATTTCGGGAAGATAGGTATCAAAAGCATTTTTTATCCCATTCATCGACCATACAAATATACCCGAGTTCCAAAAATAATTGCCTTCAGCAAGGAATTGTTTTGCCTTTTCGAGGTTTGGTTTTTCGGTAAAACTTTTCACCTTGGCAACTATTCCTAATTCTGCTTTTTCTGCCTCATTTACTTGTATATATCCATAACCTGTTTCGGGACGACTTGGGCGTATGCCTATAGTAAGCAACGCTTGATTGTGTTCGGGCTGTGCCACAAAGTCGAATGCTTTGGATATTATACGTTGAAATTCCACTCCATTTGTAACCAAGTGATCGGCAGGTGTTACCACAATGTTGGCATCTTTACACTTGGCCATTATATGATATGCTGCGTATGCTATACAGGGAGCAGTGTTTCTACGCATAGGTTCGCATAACACTTGGTCGGGTTTTATTTGAGGTAAATGCTCCAATACCAAATCTTTATAGGCAGCATTGGTTACCACTAAAAAATTTTCGACAGGCACCACCGGCAAAAATCTATCAAATGTACTACGTATAAAACTTTTTCCTGTTCCCAGTATGTCAATAAACTGCTTGGGATAATTGTCTTTACTCAAAGGCCAAAAACGGCTACCTATACCACCGGCCATTATCACACAATAGTTTTGTTTCATCATATTACAATCCTCCATTTTTATATTCAACAAAGACGATGTATACTATTCTATTATCCCAACTTTTTGGTGTTGGTTGCAGCTTCGGACACATTTATTATAAAGTCTCCAATCTTTTCATACAAAGCATACATTCCGCTATATATTGTACCTACCTGATAGGAATAAGCCCCTGCTTTGATAGATTCCAAATGGTGGCTGCGTAGCGAGTCGCGCAAAGCATTTATTTCTTTTTCAGCCTCGTTGGCTTCGTCCAAGGTTATGGTGTTGTAGTCTTTACGTAGATTGCTGTTCATTATATCCAATGCTTTACCTACCATATCATACATTTTGTTGAGGTATCCCCTACATTCCTTGTCAAGCACCACGTTTTGCGTTTTTTGGTTTTGCTTAAGTATTGCCATTTGATATATAGAGTCGCCAATACTTTCGAGGTTGTCTATAATTCTCAGCATCGAACTTATCTTTTGCGAACCCTCGTTGCTGAGGTCGCCTTCCGATATTTTGGTAAGAAACCGTGCTATCTCTATCTCCATACGGTCGGTAATATCTTCGTACTTGGCTGTACGTTCAAATATCTTTTGGTATTCGTTCTCGTTTTTGGTATTGTCCAATTCGGGTAGGAAGGTGTACATTCTAAGCACACGATCCGAAAAAGTTTCTATCTCCAACTTGGCACTTTGGATATCCAATTCCGAAGTATTCATAAGCCCCGAAGGAATATGTTGTAGACGGAAACTTTCGTCTTCCTCTGAATTGGTCTTTATTATAATGTTTACAATCTTTATTATCAAAGGAATAAACCACACCAACAGCGATGTGTTGATGATATTGAATATGGAATGGAACAACGACAACGCCACCGGTATTGCCAAAGCGTCGGTAAACGGCGATGAACCCTCCATCTGCATAGTTATATAGCCTATAAGTTTGGTGAACGGATAGAACACTATAAGCATCCATAACACTCCTATCATATTAAACACCAGGTGCGAAAGTGCTGCCTTTTTGGCCGAATTGTTAGCCACCATTGCAGCAAGATTGGCGGTGATGGTAGTACCAATGTTTTCGCCAAGCACCATTGCAGCTCCCACCTCGAAACTTATCCAACCCTGGCTACACATCACAAGAGTAATGGCCATTGTGGCACTCGACGATTGCATTATCAGCGTAAGCACCGTGCCGATAAGCACAAACAGCAGTATCGAACCGTAGCCATAATCGGAGTACTGGGCTATAAACTGCAACACCTCAGGATATTGGTTGATATCCGGCATAGCGTTCTTCATAAATTCGATACCAAGGAAAAGGAGCGAAAAACCTATGATAAGTTCTCCTATCGACTTGCGGCGGCTATGCTTCGAAAATATAAACGGTATGGCAACAGCCACCAAGGGTATTGCCAAATCGGCCATCGAAAACTTCAAACCCAACAGCGATATAACCCAGGCTGTGGCTGTGGTACCTATGTTGGCACCCATAATGATGGCCACTGCCCCTGCCAACGATAACAAACCGGCGTTGACAAAACTTACCACCATCACTATAGTGGCACTCGACGATTGTATAACCGTAGTGGCAAAAGCCCCCGTAACAATACCTCTGAAAGGCTTGGAAGTCATGCGGGAAAGGATATTACGCATTTTGTTGCCCGCCAATTTCTGAAGCGAATCGCTCATCAGCTTCATGCCGTAGAGGAATATACCCAAAGCCCCTACTATTTCGAGCAAACCCGCAAGGATTGAAAAAACATTCATTTTTGTTTTACTTTTAATACGTTAATAATTTAATATACAACCATATATATTGCATATTACTTTGTGCTATTCGTTTGCAAAGAAAAAAGAAAAACATTAATGATACGTTTATAAATTGTTACATTTTTGTTACATCAAACCCAAAAAGCTAACAGATAATGCTTAAGACCTCTACTAAAAAACACTATTCACCAACGTAGTTATTGTGATGAAAACATTCATTCTTGATGAAAATAATTTTCACTCCCCGTTGAAACACTTTTCGGTTCCCGTTGAGATAGTTTTTAGTTATGCTTATTGACATAGTATCAAACGTGCTGAGAACATTCTATCAAAAGTACTGAATAGATAGTATCGAAAGTATTATAATCATAGTCTGCAAGTGGCACTTGCGAAGCATGCGAGTGCCACTTGCGTGATATGCAAATGGCACTCGCACGATATGCAAGTGGCACTCGCAGACTATAGTTTCAGCACGTTCGATAGTATATCTACAGTACTTTCGATACTATTATTTCAGCACGTTCGATACTATGGTTCCAAGCATAACTAAAAAGTGTTTCAACCATAGGCAAAAAGTATATCAACCACAATCAAAAAATATATCAACCACAATGCACAATTGATACAACACTTGCCACACTTCGTTCTACCCATTTATACCTTAAGGTAACACCTATGCATAGAACCAAATTTTATGGTATATCATCACTACAATGACACCCTACCATCAAGCAAACGACGATAGGGTATAAATCATTTGACACCATATTGCAAAAAAATATTTGCACAATATAGAAAAAAAAACGTATATTTGCACTTATTTCGTCGCAGTGGCGACAAACAATAAACATAACACAATTAACATCTTACATCGTTTAAACATAATTAAAATAGTTTTGTTGATAGTGTAGATGTAAAGTAAACGGACATTCACAACATCAAACACAAATAAAGAATGGCAGAAAATATTGAAAACACCGAAGGCAGATCTCTCAATTTTTTGGAAGAGATAATAGAAAATGATTTATCGAGTGGCAAACACAAATCGGTACTCACTCGTTTTCCCCCCGAACCAAACGGCTACCTACATATTGGTCATGCCAAATCCATTTGTTTGAACTTTGGATTGGCAAAGAAATATGGTGGCAAAACCAACTTACGTTTCGACGATACCAATCCCGTAAAGGAGGATACCGAATACGTTGACTCTATAATGGAGGACGTGAAGTGGTTGGGCTTTGAGTGGGCAAACGTATTTTATGCTTCCGACTACTTCGACCAGCTTTATTTGTGGGCTGTGGAAATGATAAAGAAGGGCTTGGCCTACGTGGACGACCAAAGTTTGGAAGAGATACGCAAAAACCGCGGTACCGTTACCGTACCCGGCACCAACAGCCCTTACCGCGACCGCAGTGTGGAGGAAAACCTTGACCTTTTTGAACGCATGAAGAACGGCGAATTTGCCGACGGCTCGAAGGTGTTGCGTGCCAAGATAGATATGGCACACCCAAACATGCAGTTCCGCGACCCTATCATGTACCGTATACTACATGCCGAACATCACCGTACAGGCAACAAATGGAACATCTACCCGATGTACGACTATGCTCACGGTCAGAGCGATAGTATCGAAAACATCACCCACTCTATATGCACATTGGAATTTGATATCCACCGTCCGCTATACGACTGGTTTATAGAAAAGCTAAACATATTCCCATCTCACCAATACGAGTTTGCCCGCCTAAACATTAACTATACGGTTATGAGCAAACGCAAACTGTTGCAACTAGTAAAGGAAAATCACGTAAACGGATGGGACGACCCACGTATGCCCACCATCTGTGGTTTCCGCAGAAGAGGTTACACTCCCGAAGCTATCCGCAATTTCTGCGAACGCATAGGTGTGGCTAAACGCGACAATGTGATAGACTATTCTTTGTTGGAATTCTCATTGAGAGAACACCTCAACAAGGTGGCTCCACGTATGATGGCAGTACTTAATCCGCTGAAGGTGGTTATAACCAACTATCCCGACGGGCAAGTAGAGAACCTAACAGCTATCAACAACCCCGAGGACGAAAGTGCAGGAACACGCCAAGTGCCATTCGGCAAGGTGATATACATAGAACGCGACGACTTTATGGAAAATCCGCCTAAGAAATATTTCCGTTTGGCACCCGGTCAAGAGGTACGCCTACGTTATGCCTACTTTATCAAATGCGACGAGGTGATAAAGGATGCCGAAGGCAACATAGTGGAACTACGTTGTAGCTACGACCCTGCGTCGAAGGGTGGCAACTCGCCCGACGGCCGCAAGGTGAAGGGAACCATACATTGGGTATCGGCAGAACATGCTATCGATGCCGAAGTACGCTTGTTCGACCGCTTGTTCTCAAAAGAAAATCCCGAAGATGTGGAAGAAGGACAAACATTCCTCGATAACATAAATCCCGATTCGCTACAAGTATTGCAACACTGTAAGTTGGAACCCGAATTGGCCAAAGCCAAGGTGATGGACAAAATGCAGTTTGAACGCTTGGGATACTTCTGCGTGGATAAGGATTCAACAGCCGAACACCTGGTATTTAACCGTGCTTGTACCCTCAAGGACAGCTGGAGCAAAGAAAGCAAGAAATAACAGATACTATAATAAAACATGGGGATAGACAATCCCCATGTTTTATATAACACTTGCCCCAATAAAAAACTATACATCAAATTTACAAATCAGCCAAAAAATGAGTACTATTGCTTTTTCGATAATTATTCCCACATGGAATAATCTTCCATTTCTAAAAATATGTATTGCAAGTATAATCAAAAATTCAATTGCTTCCCACCAAATAATAGTACACATTAACGATGGAAGCGATGGAACACTTGAATGGATAAACGAGCAAGGTATTGATTACACCTATTCAAAAGAAAATATTGGTGTTTGTATGTCGTGTAATATGATGCGAAGCAAGGTAAAAAACAATTACATATTTTATCTCAATGACGACATGTATCTATTACCCGGATGGGACAAATCTTTAGCCGATGAAATAGATAAACTACCGGACAACAAATTCTTCCTATCCGGAACGATGATACAACCTCATAATAGTCTTGATGTTGGTATATTATGCAATTATGGAGACACACCTGAAACTTTCGATGAAAAGCGTTTATTGGCGGAATATAAATTACAACATATCGAAGATTGGCATGGTGCTACTTGGCCTCCTAATTTAGTTCATCGAGATATATGGGATCTTGTTGGGGGATATAGTATTGAATATACCCCCGGTATGTATAGCGACCCTGATTTTACTGCAAAACTATGGATGGCAGGAATACGATACTTTAAAGGATTGGGCAATTGTAGAGTTTATCATTTTGAAACACGAAGCACAAGCAGAATCAGAAAAAACGATGGTAATGTACAATTCCTTATGAAATGGGGTATAAATAACTCCACACTTAGAAAAAATCTAACTCATCTTGGAACACCTGCGAACAAAATGTTAACACAGCCAAACAAAAAAGACATGAAGCACAAACGTGTACTTGGTAGAATAAAAGCAATAGTATCCTTACTAATAGGCAAACAATTTGGTCCAATCAACCACCTGGAATAGGATTTCCTAACTACTTCTAGACTCAATGGTTAAGTAAAGAACAAGCAATATCGTCAACACCATAAATATAGCTTTACATGCAATTTTATACACCTTCGGCAGTTGGTGTATTCAAATATTTTCATTATCTTTGCAGGTACGTTTTGGAGGCTTATCATATAGCTTTATTCAACTGATTTTAAACACCAAAACATTGATAACGCTATTAGCCGACAGAGCTTCATTTTTTATGAAAAAACCAAAAGAAACAAAGTATAAAAGTAGTAATAATGAACAACAACAGAGACAATATATATGGAATTTGTACAGCTCCAAAAGTTACAATTTGGGGTAGCCGACATCCATTTGCACAAATCATTTAGACTACCTTTTCATACCGCATCATAGATTTACACAAATCGACTTTTTTATTTTTTAATCATATAAATTATATACAAAGACATGGGAAAAATGTATCTTCGTGTAATACTCCTATTGTGTTTATTACTCACAAAAGATGTGTATGCCCAGACTATGGAAGAGCGAAGCTATACAATAGAACAAATGTTCGAGTTGGCAGAGCAAAACAATAGTCGTATAAAGGCTTACACTACGGCTGTAGAACAGTCGCAGGCCGAAGTAAAGGTAGCCCAAACTGCCTATCTTCCTTCGGTAAACGTTTCGCTATCGCTTTCGTACAATGGCGATGGCATGATTTTGGATCGTGATTTTGGCAATTCGTTCACTGCCGAAATACCCGGTTTTGGCAACAACTTTGTGGTAGAAGTATCGCAGGTTATATACGCCGGCGGTGCCATAAGCGGAGGAATGAAGATGGCCGAACTGCAGGTCCAAATAGCATCGTTGGATGCCGAACGCAACCGCCAAGAAGTTCGTTTTCTGATAGTGGGCAACTATCTGGAACTTTGCAAACTGGACAACCAACTAAAAGTGTTTGATGCCCACATTGCTCAAACCGAAAAAGTATTGACCGACATGCGCATACGCTACAACCAAGGAGCAGCTCTTAGCAACGACATCACTAGGTACGAACTGCAACTGCAAAACCTAAACTACTCCAAAACACAGCTACTGAATGCCAAACAAATATTGAACAACCGCCTTACGGTGGCATTGGGACTGCCAAACCACATAGCTATCAGCCCGGGCTCTTTCAAGATAGACTTGGTGGAAGACAAAGACATAATGTATTGGCAAAAGGAAGCCTCCAATTCATCAATCCAACTGAACATTATGGAAAAAGCTGTTCAATTAACCCAACAGAAAGAAAAGATTTCAAACTCCGAACGCTTGCCACAAGTGGCACTATTTGCTACAAACAACCTTACAGGACCCGTTACGATAGAAATACCGGCATTGAATAAAAACTTCAACTATTGGTTTGTAGGAATAGGTGTTAAATACAACTTGAGCAGTTTGTACAAGACCCCAAAAAGACTGAAATCCGACAGGCTGGGAATACAAAAAGCACAAGAAAACCTACTAGTGGCACAAGAGGAAACCACGCTGGCCATAGATATGGCTTACACCGGCTACAGAGAAGCCTATACACTGCTTGAAATAAAAAACAAAAGCGTAGAGCTGGCCACCGGCAATTACGAACTGGTAAACTATAGGTATGCCAACGATCTGGCTACCATTACCGATCTATTGGACGCTTCGTCGCAAAAACTCGATGCCGAATTGCAAAGAGTTAATGCCCACATAAACATACTTTACAATTATTATAAACTACATTATATTACAGGAACATTATAAAACAATACATTATGAACAAGAAAAATAAAAAAACAGTAGCCAATATTGTTATTATCGCATTTATCCTTTGCGGTATTTGCTGGATTGCATCGTTGTTTATCAATATTGGCAGCCAATACACCAACAATGCACAAGTACGTCAGAATATAGTACCGGTATCGGCACGAGTACAAGGTTTTATCAAAGAAATTCGTTTTGAAGAATTTCAAGAAGTAGAAAAGGGCGACACACTGGTAATCATAGAAGATAGCGAGTATCGCTTGCGACTGGCACAAGCCAAAGCCGACTACCAGAATGCCCTTGTGGCCAAAAATGCCATGCAAACCTCTGTATCCAACGTCGAAAACAATATATCGGTTACAGATGCCGGCATTCGTGAGGTGGAAATATTGATGAAAAATGCCGAAAGCGATTATAACCGTTTTAAAGTACTGCTTGACAACAAAGCCGTAACTCAACAACAATTCGAAGCTGTACAAACCAAATACGAATCGCTGAAAGCCAAGCTGGAAACCATGAAACGTCAAAAACGAGGAACCAACTTTGCCAAAACAGAACAAACCCAACGCCTGGAACAAAACGAACTACGCATCGAAGTGGCTAAAGCAGCATTGGATTTGGCAGAGCTAAACCTTTCTTACACCGTGGTGCTGGCACCATGCAGCGGCACCATGTCCCGCAGAAACATACAGGTAGGAGAACTGGCTATGCCCGGCAAGCCCTTGTTTTCGGTAGTGGACAATAGCAAAAAATGGATTATAGCCAATTATCGCGAAACACAATGTGCCGATATCAGCGTAGGCAACCGTGTAGAAATAAGAGTAGATGCCCTCCCTGATGCCGTATTCGAAGGCAAAGTAGAAGCAGTGTCCAATGCCACCGGTGCTCAATACTCAATAGCTTCGCCCGACAATTCGACCGGCAATTTTGTAAAAGTAGAACAACGTATTCCCGTAAAGATTGTGTTTACCAACAACAATGATACCCAATTGCTGAAACAGCTTGGTAGCGGCATGAGTGTAGAATGTAAAATATTTGATTGATATGGCTTGGCAACAAGGACCTTTTAGGTTTATGACATTCAAGGAATGGGTGCCCGACAAGTTACGTTTTTGGATATACATATTCTTCCTTGTAGCTTTCCAATTTTCGAACGGCATGTACTTTACGGCCATGAGCCAGATGCAGGGCGAACACTCAATCACTATGAACGATGTGAAAATGATGAGCCATGCAGTACTCATAGGCCTCACATTGTATTTCCCGATAGCTTTCCGATTGAAGTTTCGTTTTGCCAATCGTACTTCACTGATTGTTGCTGCAGTGGGGCTAATGCTGTGCAACCTTGTTGTACCATACATCGAACACCCGTTTATATTGGTTATTCTAGGCTTCATTGCAGGATTCTTTAGGCTGTATGGCACTTTTGAATGCTTTTCAAACATTTTGCCCAAAATCACTCCTACCTACAACTATGCAGTGTTTCTATCATTTGTATTTTTTGTAGTGTTGGGCGTGATACACATATTTGATGCCATAAGCATACAAATTATTTATCACTACGATTGGCAACATCTGCACATTTTGGCCATCGGGCTATTATTGGCCGTTGTGCTATTGGCAACCACTTTGATGCAACCGTTTAGAGCTGCACCCAAAATGCCTCTCTACGGTATAGATTGGCTGGGAATGATACTATGGGCTATATTCATCCTTTCATTGATATTTATTGCTCAATATGGCTACCAATTGGATTGGTTTCATTCACGATACATACGCATAGCAATGGGAGTAGCGTTTATCTCGCTGGGGTTCAACATTGGCCGAATGCAATATATTCGACATCCCTTTCTGGAAAAAGAAGCTTTTAGAGTGAAGAACTTGTACAATTTGCTATTGGCGTTTTTATGCTTAGCCATACTATTGGCATCAAAAAACACACTCCAAAACACCTACACAGCGGCAGTGCTTCATTGGGATTCGATAAACTTAAGCACTTTGAAGTGGTTCGAATTTTTGGGTTCGCTGTTAGGTGCATTGTTTTCGTGGTATGCACTTGTTCACCTAAAGTGGTCGCATAAATTAATAACGTTCATAGGTTTTGCCATGATATTGATATACGTAGCTTCGATGTACTTCGTAGTTACACCATATACCAATATCGAGAAACTATATTTGCCACTTATATGTTGCAGCTTCGGACACTTAGCAATTTTTATTGCCCTGACGGTATATATACAGGCAACGGCACCATTCAAAAACTACTTTCAAGTATTGTGCATATTGGGTTTTGTGCGTACCGGTATAGGATCGCCCATCGCCGATTCTATATATCAGCATGGCATAACAGCTTTGATGAACAAGCATTTGACCGAAATAGGACTTCAGGTCAACAGCAGTCTGCTTCAATCGGTTGACAGCCTAAAACACATTGGTGCCGAGGCAATGACAGCCACACTGCGAGAACTATATGGCTATACTTTTATATTCGGCGTATGCGTTTTGATATTCTTAGCGGCATCGCACTTCAAGAAAAATGTAAAAAAGCCTATTCCCAAACTGCAATATCTCTACAGCATGCTTTCTAAAAAGTATACCCGTACAGCTGATTAGCAATTAAAGAAACCTCCACCGAGCCTAAGCTCAAAGAAAAAGAGAGGGTACTATTTCGTGTATTACTGAATAGTACCCTCTTTAGTTTTTATGCGATACAACTTAGCCGGAATATACTCCGATTAAATATAGGCAACTTCTAAAAATTCCACAAATCACCTACAAAGCAATTATTAGAAATTGCCTAATATACCAAAAAACAATTTTCAAAAGCCTACTTACCAAAAAAAATGCGTAATTTTGCAACCGCAAAATAAAAATTAAACACAAAAATATCACATAAGTATAGACTGTTAGATATGAACAACAAGCCTCACAGCCCGGTCGGCATCCTTTGGTTGCTTGCCTTGGTAGTATTCACACCTATTGTCGGATTGGCAATAAACTACAATATCGTTTCGGGCAGAAGCGTATTACTACTACTGATATATACCATAGTACTGCTTGTGCCGTACATTATAACTCAAAAACGAAGTTTATACATTTGTGCAACAAGCCTGCTGTTTGCCGACGGTCTTGTAAATCTGTTTCATTGGATTGTGGTTAAATGTCCGCTAAATGCCTCGTCCATTTTTGTATTCCTCAACACAAACATCAACGAAGCATCCGAATTTATGACCATCAAAGCTACTCCCCTACTATTGCTGCTTATACCCTACACAGCTTTGTTTATCCTAGCCTTGAAACATATTCCGCCTCTCCCATTCAAAACCAAGAAAGAAAAAATTGTTTGGATTGCAGTATGGATTTTTATTGCTGTATTTTTTGTAGACAACATTATCCACCAACGCTTTCTACGCCTTGCCGTACCGGAAGTGGAACGAGCCATTATTCCTCCACCTGATGGGATGCCACACCCAATACAGCAAACGTTACCCCTCCGAATACGCCATATTTGAACCCTCGACCAACAAACGTACACAAATAATAAACTCTTACGACAACGCCATCTACTACAACGACTACGTTGTGGACAGCATTTTCTCGATGCTCGACATCTACAGCCAATCGAAACCCCAAGTTCGAATTACGGCACTATACATCTCTGATCATGGCGAGAATGTGTACGACGAAGGCGAATACTGTGGGCACGACTATGCCGGCAAAATACCAAACGCAAACATAGAAATACCATTCATACTATGGCTATCACCTGCACAAAAGAAATATTGGGAAAACAATCACCCGCCTTTACATCAACGCCTAAACACCCCCTATATGATAGACGACCTATTCCACACCATAATAGACATCGCCGGTATATCAACGCCATGCTTCGTCCCCTCAAAAAGTTTCCTAAACACTGCCTACGATTCCACACGCCTCCGCCTACTCGAAGACGGAAACGTTTACGGAAGGTAGAGAAGGAAAGAACAGGGAATATTGGCGTTCCTTATATGGACTTTTTCGATGTAGACATTTGTTCCTGATATTCAATCCACACCTCTTCGGCCAAATATTTATCACTCCGACAATGCAAATCGGCAACACCTTCTTCAATCATATTGGATGTTTCCGAATTATAATAAATATCCGTTGCCTCAGAAAGAGACACCCCATAAAGCTCGCTAATACATAATATAATTCTTGCCGACTGTGTACTCCTTATTACTTGTTTGCTTTCTTCGGTCATATCTGTTCACTTTCTATATAAGTAAGACATTGATTTAACATTCGTTCCGAACGTATGCAATATTGTATGTTTGGTTTCTCAAATCGCAGAAATCCCAAGGCTTCTTCCTGAGAAATTTCACCCATAAAATATCTATCAAGCGTTATGATTACCCTATCATTAGCAATTCCTCCTATAATTATATCAAAATCTCCTACATCTTTACCTTCTCTACATTGTGCAACAAAATCAAGCCAATACTTATCGTATGTATCAAATTTCTTTATATTCCATTGTTCTTCTTCGACAATAGAAAACTCATACGTATTTAGCCATGCCGCTTGTCCCCTCCTTTTGAAACGCTGTGCATATCTCACAGCCTGGTCGTAAATAGAAGTAAGGTAAAAACCACATCCAAAATCAAGATACTTACGAGAATGCTTCGTATCAGGATAATCAACAATTACATTTGACGAATGATACACTTCATAACTACAACACTCCTTTCTCCTTCATATACTCAGTCAAATCCTCCATCAAATAACGAGAACTAAATGTGTGAAGCACATCGTATGAAGGCACGATATATTCATACAAAATACCCGAGCTCTTTAACCTGCGATACACATCCTGCTGTGGCAAGTTTAACGATAGCGAAAGTTTACCAATACAGTACGTTACAAATTCAAGAGTTTTCTTATCCATAATATGCTCATTTAATATCCTATTCAATAACAATCCTGCTCAAATAATATCCTATTTTGTTATTAAACATCTGCAATAACATATTAATTACGACATTTCTCAAAAAATATTGTACTATCCAAAACTATTTTCAACATCATTGCTGTAATAAACAAAACACAAACTTTTCTCCATTCAAGGGGTGGCATTGCATAACCCTGCGGTTTACGACCCAAAAGTGCCATACTTTTGACTCAAAACTCCCATGGTTTTGACCCGTAAGTATGGGAGTTTTGATGGCTAAACCGCATGGTTATGTGATTTGCTGATTTAGGTTGTGATTTGCTATCCTCATCACCAAAACTTCCGCTGCTTAACGTGTAAAACTCCGTTGCTTGACAGCATACCTTCCCAAAGCCATTGGGGAACCCTCCCAAACCCTTTGGGAACACCTCCCAAAGCCATTGGGGAACCCTCCCAAACCCTTTGGGAACACCTCCCAAACCCTTTGGGGAACCTTCCCAAACCCTTTGGGGAACCTTTCCAAACCCTTTGGGGAGGCTGCCAATCAACGATGTGAGGTTATGAAGATAAGGAGGCGAAGGTTGTGGCTGTAGGAATGAATTATGAATTAAATTTCACACCCTATCATCAATCAGCTCACAATAGGGTGTGTCAAGCATGATGGTATACTGTCAATCGTTGGGCGATATATTGGGTAAAAATACCTCATGAGGGAGATAAATTTTCATCGCGATGTAGATGAAATTCCCTCGTGATGAAAATCCAACTACATCGTGATGCCGTTCAATCGCCATCGTGATATGAATTTTATTTCATACTCTATAACAAATATTCCTTTGTATATCAAAATAATTCCGTATCTTTGCACTTCGAAAACTAACGAGAAATAAATGAGATCTTATGAAGAGAATATTCGGAATCGTTTTGTTGATAATATCAACATCTTGCTCAAATTCGTCGACGAACGATGTAAATAAAAGATTTGGAGAAAAATATGAACACATATACTCATATCCTTTGTCAGAAACCGATACATTGAATATCTATCAAAATAAACGATATTATGATGTTGATTGTGAATATTTTCTGATGCTTGAAATAAAACGAAGAGGCTATACAACATCTGTTAGTGGAGGTTATCTATCAGAATTTGCGGTTTTTAATGACTCAATAACAGTGCAAGATACTATTTACCCTGTTGTTTTTTGGGATAATGATACCTCATATTTTGTGCCAACCTATGTAGAAGGTTCTACTTATGGAGCTGTAAGATACTTCGTTATCTATGAAAAAAATGAAGGTTTAGGATGGGAAATATGTAAACTTCCATTCGATAGAATAGACGTTGAAGATATAGATAATGATCAAATATCTGAAATTGTAGCGTATGATTATACATATCATATCAATCCGGATAGTTGTATTTTGGACAAAACTGTTTATTCATTTCGAGATGGAATACTAAGTGTTTATGACAAAAAGTAATGATGACAAACATGAGCCGATATTTTTTCGTAAGTCTTTTTATAATAGGTTTGTTCTCTTCGTGTAAGCAACCTTTTGAGCAAGCTGTAAGCTATGGAAACGATATGTTTTCCATTCATTTGAATAAGCTGAACGATACAGTTTATGCTTTCGAACTACGAGGTGAGGTATCGAAAAAAGAACTAAAAGGTTGTGCCAAATTAATTAGAATAGATAACGAAGTGCCTGAATGTGGTTTGGTGGCAGATTATAACAATACTGATTACATATAATCAATGCGACAGTACTTATAACTTCGTAACCAATTCTTTCAACATAAGTTTTGCCTTGGAAAAAGAAAGTAGAGAAAGAATGGATATGTAAATATGTATCAGCACAAACTGATTTTTCCGATGGTGAATATACTCTTTACCGATTAAAATGAGAAACAAGATGAGTTTACAGATAAATCATTTCCAAACAATGCTTTTGAAAAGGAAAATAGCACCGGGGTATTAAATTTATGACCTACCGGTGTCAATCGGTTCGTGATAGGATATAGTCGGCTTGGCGGTATACCATCAATTTTCAGCCAATATATATTGGTTCAAATATATATAAATGCTCTCAATTAATTTGCCTATGCCATATATCAAAATAATTTCGTAACTTTGCAATCTGAAAAACACATATAACAACTATTTCAAATAACAATGAAAAGATTTTTAATATTAATTATAACCATCCTTCAGGTATATAGCACATATAGTCAATACTCTGATTTCCTTTATACAAGAATAGTAAGAGATGCTGATTTTATAAAAGAACGGGTTGATAGTATTGACGAATACATAAATGCCAATGAAGTTCCTATCGACAGTGTTTTTGCTACTGTGAATGGTGTATTCGACATTGTTTTTTTTGAACGATATAACTATGGCAATTCAATTTATGGAGGTTACATATTTTCACATGAAGCTATTATTTCAAAAGTATATCAGGGTAATATTGTAGAAAGTTATTTTGTATCTTATAATTGGGCAGAACCACCATTAAGTTATCCCATACAAATTTCTCGAACTAAAAAAACACTCGAATACATAATGGATACAAAAGATTTTGATTTTAGTTCTTTACATAAGGACGCAGTTAATCTTATACATAACGATTGTAAAATCATCATTCCCAAAGAAGTAAAAATAATTCCAAATTTCGGAATAAAAAAGGAAGACAATGAAGAATAGGAATGTTTTTTATTGGCAATAAACTTATCAACAAATGTTTGGTAGAATACAAACTATTTAGAATTATGATTAAAGATTGTAGAAAAATTTGTCCGGTATGTGGATATGACGATTTGGACGAGGGACCATTTACAGAAGGTGGATATCCTACTTATGAAATATGCCCATGTTGCGGTTTTGAATTTGGATATGACGACGAAGCAGCTGGATTTTCTTATACTGCTTTTAGAGAGAAATGGATTGCCGGTGGGTTTCGGTGGTTTAGAGAGGAGGAGCAACCAAATAACTGGGATAGACCGATGATGGAAAAACAACTATCGAATGTAAAGCTGTCAAAGACTAAATCGCGACATGTTGCAAAAAAAATAGATAATATTTAAGGCGACTTCTAAAAATTGCTTTGCATGTGATTTGCGGAATTTTGACTTCGGCGAAGTCAACAACTCCAAAGTTTAAAGAATAATTCTTCTAATTTAATGAAACGTTGAATTTTTAGAAGTTGCCTAAACAAATATATCCTATCTTTCTTTGAAAAAAACGTCTCTCAATTCAATAAAAAAGCGTATATTTGCAGAAAGTTTATCAATAAAAAGAGTTTCGCAAAAACATTTTTATTGCACACTGTGTTAAGTAATTAAATAATAAAATATATAATACTATGTCGTTACTATCGATACGTAATTTGCATGCCTCTATAGGCGATAAAGAGATATTGAAAGGTGTAAATCTTGAAATAAACAAAGGCGAAGTACATTCAATAATGGGTCCCAATGGCAATGGGAAGAGCACCCTTGCCGCCGTTATAGCCGGCAACAGCAAGTTCACCGTTACACAAGGTGAGGTTATTTTCAAAGGCAAAAACTTATTGGAAATGCCCATTGATGTGCGTGCCGCCGAAGGTATATTTTTAGGTTTTCAATATCCTGTAGAAATACCCGGAGTAAGCATATCTAATTTTATGCGTACTGCAGTCAACGAACAACGCAAATATCGTGGTTTGGATCCTCTTTCGGCAAGCGAGTTTTTAAAACTGATGGAAGAAAAGAAAAAGGTGGTTGAAATGACAGCCAAACTAGCCAACCGCAGCGTAAACGAAGGTTTTTCGGGTGGCGAGAAAAAGAAAAATGAAATATTTCAAATGGCTATGCTCGACCCGATAATGTCGTTTTTAGACGAAACCGACTCGGGATTGGACATCGATGCATTGCGTATAGTGGCAAATGGAGTAAACAAACTACGCAGTAGCGAAAACGCCATAGTGGTGATAACTCACTACCAACGCCTACTTGACTATATAGTACCGGACTTTGTACATGTGCTTTACGAAGGCAAGATAGTAAAATCAGGCTCCAAAGAATTGGCACTCGAACTCGAAGCTAAAGGCTACGAATGGATAAGAGAAGAGTTGGAAAGCAAGCAAAAATAACTACAGCTATGGAAAATACTTTAAACTATATAAACACCTCCATTCAAAACCTACAGCCACTTGCAGCCATTGGCGATAAGCAAACTGCAGCTTGTCAATATTACAATGCTCATGGCATGGCATTTGGCAAAGATGAGGTTTGGAGGTTTGTAGATTTTTCGTCATTTTTAAACGACAACCTCGACTTGCCTCAAAGCAACGAAACTCACGACTACGAGTTTACATGTAATATTCCCAACCTCGACACCACTCGCCTCACTTTATTCAACGGATATGTGTCGGCACACGACAAAATGACCGTTACCGAACAAGGTGTGATAATGGGAAGCTTAAAAGAAGCTTTAAAAATATATCCCGAACTAGTAGCTAAATACTTTGGTAACTGCTATAAAAAAGACAATAGTTTTTTGGCAAGCAACACTGCTTTGTTTACCGATGGTTTCTTTATATACGTTCCCGACAATGTGTTTATCGAAAGACCTATTCAGATATTAGATGTAATAAAATCGCAAACACCACTCTTTTTGCAAACACGAAATCTTATATATGTAGGCAAAAATAGTAGGATAACATTTATACACTGCGATGACTCTTACAACCAAAATCGTAGTTTTTCGAACAACGTTACCGAAATATTCATCGACCGCGACGCTCATGTAGAGCACTACAAGATGCAAAACATGAACAACAATTCGGGACTGATGAACCACAACTATATAGCTATGGAACAAGGTGCTTCGTTGCTGTCGAACTCCATATCGCTGAATGGGGGGAACATACGCAACCACAACGAAGTGCGTATGCTAGGCGAACACTGCGACACCCAAATGCACGGTTTATACCTTATGGACAAAGAACAACGCATAGACAACTATGTATATGTGGAACATGCTTTTCCGAACTGCACCAGCAACGAGTTGTTTAAAGGTATACTTGACGATAGTGCCCATGCCACTTTCAACGGACACGTGTTGGTATGCGAACATGCCACCAAAACCGATGCTTCGCAAGCCAACAAAAACATATTGCTTACCGACAAAGCCAAGGTAGACTCCAAGCCATTCCTCGAAATATACAACGACGATGTGAAGTGCTCGCACGGCTCCACAATAGGACAACTCGACGAAACAGCACTATTCTATATACGCTCTCGAGGAATAAACGAACGCACTGCTAAAACACTTTTGATGTATGCCTTCTGCGACGAAGTAATACAAAAGATAGCCATACCGGCATTGGCCGAACGTTTGTCGGATATGGTAAAAAAACGTTTGCATGGCGAACTTACAGTGTGCGACGAATGTGCCTTGCACTGCTCGGTTCCCGAATGCAAGTTCGAAATAGATGTAACCAAACTATAGGCAACTCAAACATGATCAAAAATATTATATTCGACCTATGCGGACCTATCATCACCATCGATTTGGGTTTGATGAACAACAAATTCTTCGACTTTGGTGTTAAAGGCATCGACAACCCCTACAAAGCATTGTACAAAGCCGGTGTTACCAAGGAATTTGAACAAAATCAAATAACACCTGATGAGTTTTGCGACAAGGTCCGCATGGTGTTGAACACTCCACTGACCGACGTACAAATAGTGGAAGCATGGAACACACTTGTGGTGGAAGCTCCCAAACACCATGCTGACTTGTTGAAACGTCTATCAAAAAAATACAACTTATATCTGCTTAGCAACAGCGACGTAATAAACGCAGAATACTTTCGCGACTATGTAGGTCAAGCCATGGGGCATGACTTGTTTGGCTCCACATTCCGCAAGGTATTCTTTTCGTGCGACCTTGTACTTCGCAAGCCCAACCCGGCAGTTTTCCAAACCATATTAGTTAAAGAGAAACTGAAAGCAAACGAGACTTTGCTTATCGACGACTGCAAAAAACATACCGAAGGAGCATCGTTTGCCGGACTCAACACTATATGGCTCGAGAAAGGCAAAGACATATCGGAGCTATTCGACTCCGACGGCAATGTAATTTACACTGCAACTTCGCCCTTGATGTGAGGATGAGGATCGTAGCCTTCGAGTTGAAAATCGTCGTAATCGAAACTGAAAATATCTTTCTTTTCCGGATTAAGTTTCATAATAGGCAACTTACGAGGCTCACGAGTGAGTTGCAATTTCACTTGTTCGATATGATTGCTATAGATATGAGCATCGCCCAAAGTGTGGATAAACTCGCCATACTGTAAACCACATGCTTGTGCTATCATCATGGTAAACAAGGCATACGAAGCTATATTAAACGGCACTCCCAAGAATATATCGGCCGAACGTTGATACAACTGACACGACAACTTGCCATTGGCTACATAAAACTGAAACAATATATGACATGGAGGTAAAGCCATCTTGTCTATTTCGCCCACATTCCACGCACATACCAGCAGTCTACGCGAATCGGGGTTGGTTTTTATCTGGTTTATTAATTCTGTTATTTGGTCTACGGCACCACCGTCGGCAGTGGCCCAACTACGCCATTGCTTACCATATATGGGTCCAAGGTCGCCATTGGCATCGGCCCACTCGTCCCATATTGTTACCTTATGATCGTGCAAATATTTAATATTAGTATCACCTTTCAAGAACCATAGCAGTTCGTATATTATCGAACGCAAATGTAGTTTTTTGGTAGTCAGCAATGGGAAACCTTCGTTTAAATCAAAACGCATTTGATAGCCAAACACGCTTTGAGTTCCCGTGCCTGTGCGGTCGGCTTTGGTGTTGCCATTGGCCAATACATGTTCCAAAAGTTGTAAATACTGTTTCATATTGCACTGTTATTTATAATATTATCGTATATTAGTTATTGTTATTTCGAAATGCAAAGATAGTTATTTTTATTGATAAAAAAAAGAGGGCAACTATTTTGTTGTCCTCTTTTTGTTTTATATCGTAGCTTCGAGCCTAAGTATTCGATGCTACTTTTTAAGCCATTTGTCGAACCAATCGATAAAGTTTCGATGCCACAACACACTGTTTTGCGGTTGAAGAACCCAGTGGTTTTCGTCGGGGAAATATAGGTAACGAGCCGGCACACCACGCAATACGGCAGCATTGTAAGCAGCCATACCTTGCGATGCCACTATACGATAATCCAGTTCGCCATGTATCACACATATCGGAGTGTTCCAGTTTTGGATAAATTTGTGAGGCGAGTTGGCATAGCTACGTTGAGCAGTGGCATTGGTTTTGTCCCAATAAGGGCCACCCAAATCCCAGTTTACGAACCACATTTCTTCGGTTTCGCAGTATTGTTGTTCTAAGTTAAACATACCATTGTGAGCCAAGAAGGCTTTGAAACGGTTTTGGTGATTACCTGCCAACCAATATACCGAGAAAGCACCATAGCTGGCACCGCAAGCACCCACGCGGTTTTCGTCGATATTGGGGTGTTGTTTGGCAATGATGTCATACGACTGCATATAGTCTTTCATGTTTTGTCCACCATAGTCGCCGCTTATTTGTTCGTTCCATTTGGTACCAAAACCGGGAACGCCGTGGCGGTTTGGAGCTATCACAAAGTAGCCTGCACCCGACATTATTTGGAAGTTCCAACGTGTCGACCAGAATTGGCTTACCATATCTTGAGGTCCGCCTTGGCAGAACAATAGTGCAGGATATGTTTTGGTGCTGTCGAAGTTGTAAGGATATACCACCCAAACAAGCATATCTTCGCCATTGGTGGTTTTTATCCAACGTTCTTCCACCTTACCCATGTTCACCTTGCTCAATACGTCGGTGTTGATAGCCGATATTTGTTGTCCTTGTGCTTTTTCGCCATTGATGTCGTAAACAAATATTTCGGCTGGACGCGACATCGACACTTCTTGTGTATATATCTTGTCGCCTTTTATTTCGAAGGCGTTGATGTCGTGTAGGTCTTTGGTAACTTGTCTGAAACTTTGGTCGGCAAAGTTGTAAACAAATATTTCGCGAGTACCCATAAACGGGCTTATGAAATATATCTTGCTGTCGTCGTCGCTCCAAGCATAGCTGTAGCATGTTTGGTCGAGGTTGGCAGTAAGGTCTTTGCGTTCGCCGCTTTCGAGGTCGTATAGCATTATGCGTTGCTTATCCGATTCGTATCCGTCGTGTTCCATGCTTTCCCATACTATGTATTTGCCGTTGTTCGAAAATACAGGATTTTGGTCGTAGCCCATTATTCCTTGACTGATGTTTTGCACTGTTTTGTCGGCGATGTTGTATAGGTATATATCCGAGTTGGTAGATAGCGAGTATTCTTTACCCACCTTTTTGCGACAAGTGTATGCTATTGTTTTGCCATCGGGCGAAAAAGCCACTTGTTCCAAACCGCCCCATGGACGCATAGGACATTCAAAAGGTTCGCCTTCCAACACGTCGATACCTTTTTCTATTTTAGTTTCGTTGAAATCGGCAAGATATATATGAGGAATGGCATCAACCCATTCGTCCCAATGGCGATACATCAAGTCTTCGTTTATGCGACCTGTGGCTGATTCCAATCCTTCGTATAGCTTGGCAATATCAGCAGGTTTTTCTTTGGCAATGGTGGCGGTGTATATCACCTTGCTATGGTCCGGCGAAAGCATAAAGCCTTCTATTCCGCCTTCGATATCGGATATCTGCTTTTCGTTTTTGCCGTCCACGCCGATAGTAAACATCTGAGCACCATTTTGTGTGCCGCGTGCAAAGGCTATAGTTCCATCGTTGAGCCATACGGGGTTAAACTCGCTCTTGGCCGAAGTGGTTATCTGTTTTACGTTGGCACCATCGGCATCCATCACATACAGCTCGGCATTGCCTTTGTTTTTGTCCACATTGTAATATGTAACCGTGTAGGCTATCTTCGAGCCGTCGGGCGAGAGTGCAGCTTCGCCCATTTTGCCCATACCCCACATCACTTCGGGAGTGAAACGACCATCGGTAACTTGCACATCGGTTTTGCCTATTATCTCGTCGGCAGTGGTTGCTTGTTTTACCTTGCAACCGCTCATCAGCATCAAAAACGATGCCAAACTAAGAATTACTTTTTTCATTTGTATATCTATTAATAATTTGTATTCAAACACATTATATCGAATATCCACATTATTTGATTGGATAAAGCATTTGCAAAAATACGATTTTTTTTTCAAAAGTTTGCCACACTGCCAACAAAAATAGTGCAAAAGATTGTAGGCAACTTCTAAAAATTCCACGTTCCGAGCAAGTGTTCTTTTTTTTTATAAGAACTTTTGCGTTGTTGACTTCGTCGAAATTGCCTATACATATTTCCCGGCTAATCCGTGCGTTGTTCGCAATTGATGGTAAACAAACTTCGAGAGTGATAGTCGAAAGAGTTCGAGAGTGATAGTCGACAAACTTCGACTACGATAGTTTCCTCTCGCCGAGAGGGAACCCTCCTCTCGGCGCAGGGCAAACGCACCACTTCAAATTTTTATAGAATAAAATAAATAAAATCTCGTTAGTTATAAACTAATTGAGAAAAAATGGATATATCAATAATAATAAATAAAATAGAAGACCCTAGAAGGGAACACGGGAAGTGTCA
>JAFWZP010000042.1 GCA_017522255.1 Bacteroidales bacterium
GTAAGCCTTAACACCTACCACTGCGGCGGCTGACACAACGAGTGCCGTACACGCCAAGAAAAACTTTTTCTTCATCATTTAAATGTTTTAAATAAGTTAATAATAAAATAGGTATCGGGAGTTTCCCGACTATCCACTTACAAAGTTACGAATAATGTTATTTAATTATATATAATAATCGTTTTGTAACACATTGAAAATCAGGTAGCAAAAAAAAATATTTTCTAAACATTATATAACAAGCCTATTTTTGCACTCAAATCGCCAATATTTCAGTTCCATTTTCTGCCGACCGCAAGCAATGCGGCCGACAGAATAGCAACTTTAACAAAATCAGTTTACTTCAAATCAAAATATCCCAAATACTCCTCGCCATCGGCATTCTGCACCCAACAACAATCAATAAGTTTTTCATAATCTAAACCTATATATCCATAATTTCATAGACTCTTCATCTCCCAAAACTTCTGAATAATAATAGTCTCCTATTTTCCCTATAACATTCAACCCTTTGGGTACTTCAACATCGGCAACAAGAGTTGTCCCATTATAGATTTGAAGGCCGTCGTAAGGCGCCGAAATACTTTTTACATATGAACGGAAGGTGTAGTCGCCCACGCATTTGATTTTGCGATAGTGCGCCTTCTTTCGCTCGGCGTCGCGCTCCTTCTTATAGGTCTCGAAATCCATTGCGCGATGCTCGCTCTTATCCATATCTTTACCCTTGTAGCCATATGAAAATTTTGGCACGAAATTATTGTCACACGCATAAATCATATCATCTAACTCATACAAAATGTGGAAATTATTTTTCGGGTCAATATCAAAATCTATTCTATTGAAACAGTGACGGCCAGCCTCTTTACCAATCCTTGTGGGAATACTGCCTAAGATGAAGGCATCGGGTTTTGATGACAATGTGGCAGCCTTGATAACTCCTGCCGATGCGAAGTAGTTTGGCGAGTAGATATTAAAATCAGGAGAATTTCCACCAGCCGTAATATACAATGTATCGTTATGCTCGCGACAACGCAGTTTGTCGTATGTAAATGTGTACTTATCGGGGTTTGCTACAATTTCTACATCCTTAGCGTTCTTTCGTGGAATTATATACTCATCAACCAAACTAAACCAACCGGATTCATCTATCTTGTATAGAGCAACAAACTCACTGCATTGAATAAATAGACCTTTGTTGTTCATTGTGATAGCATCAATAGCTCCCTCGAATTCGTGTGGACCATTACCGTAGCCAAGCACTTTTCTTAGGCTATCTTGTTCAGGCATATACGCAAAAATAAGTCTCTGCTGTTGATCTGCAAAGTAGATAGCATTATCATATAGTTCCGACAACAAAACAGTAGAGTTTACCATTTCTGGCAAATCAACCGTTTCTATTTCGAGATGCTTATATTTAATATTTTTTGAGCTATGATTAGGACACGCAAAATCGCCCGAATGCTGATTCTTATTACACGAACAAACCAGCAAGCAGATAATTAGATAGAATAGTTTTTTCATCTTTTTTTGTATTAGAGTTAACTTAATAGTTATTAATTATTATACAAAATTAACATTTTATTTTATTAATCACAATAACTTAACAAAAAAAAAATTAGATGCTCGGTCTTCGCTAATTCGGCAACAGAAAAACGGCAAAATAAAAAAACGGCACATTGGAAAACCAACGTGCCGCTGTGATAAGAAAAGTGGGATAATTACTTAATCTCGATTGAGTTGAGCATATCCAAACGACCCTCGTTAATCTGCTTAACAATAAGCTCGCCGAAGAGTGTATTCTGCCAAGCAAACCACTTACGAGTGAAGTTCTTGGGATTATCCACATGGAACGACTCGTGCATAAAGCCTGTACCCGCGTCGGTCGCCATAAGCATCTCGATACAGTGCTTAATCTCGGCCTCATCGTCGCTGGTGAAAGCCTTCATCATAATACTCATAGGCCAAGCCA
>JAFWZP010000043.1 GCA_017522255.1 Bacteroidales bacterium
ATATAATATAATAATAAATATAATAATATATAATATAATAAATACAATAATATTAATAGTAGAAAAGAGAGTGTGAGCAAATTCGACTCAAAAGCAAAATATAGCTTTTGACAAATGCTTTGCGAGGGAAAAACGTCAACGCTACGCTACGCTTACGAAAGGCAGTCTATAAAAATTGCTTTACAAATGCTTTACGAGGGAAAAACGTAGCGCTACGCTACGCTTACGGAAGGCAGTCGATAAAAATTGCTTTACAAATGCTTTACGAGGGAAAAACGTCAACGCTACGCTACGCTTACGAAAAGCAGTCTATAAAAATTGCCTTACAAATGCTTTGCGGAATTTTTGAGTTTGTAGAAATTGGCTTTAGCCGAGTGCAAGTTTTTCAACATAGCAATATGAATAACTATTTTATACAGCTTTAAATAATACATATTTTTATATGTAATTTTGATTTAATGATGAAATTAGTTTTATAACCGTAAAACACATGAAATTAAATAAATATATAGGACAGATATTCGTTTTGGCATGCGTATTTTTGCTTTCCATGCCCCTTAGTTCCAACGCTCAAAGCCGAAAACAATTGGAAAAAGAAAAACAAAAGATAGAAAATGAAATACGCAAATTGAATAAAGATTTGGCTACTACACGCAAAAACAAAAACTTATCCAATTCGCAGCTAAAAACTTTAAATAAAAAAATAAAGCAACGCGAAAACCTTATCAAAAACATCAACACACAATTGGGGATACTCGAAACACAACTTGTGGCGACAAGCGATAGTATAGTTTTGCTCAAAAACGAGATAGACACACTAAAAGCCGAATATGCCAAGATAGTGCAAGTATTGTATAAAGAACGCGGTAAGCTAAATCGTATGACACTGACAGTAAACCCCGCCCAATTCAACGAAACATATTTGCGTACAAAATATTACAATGCCTATAGTCGCTACCGCAGGCATCAAGCTCAGCTTATCAAAAATCATCAAGCCGAACTAGAAAACGTATCGTTTCAACTTGTGATACAAAAAAGCCAACAGCAAAACTTGTTATCGCAAGAAGAAAAAAACAAAAAACAACTATCGTCGGAAAAAGCTTTAAAACAAAAAACCATCAACGACTACAAAAAGAAAGAAAAGAAACTGTCGGCCGAACTAAAGAAAAAAGAAAAGCAAGCAAAACAACTGCAAGCACAAATACAAAAGATTATAAACGAAGAATTGGCCAAAGCTCGCAAAGCCAACAAAACAGCCACGCCCAAAGAGAATGCCGAAGAAATGGAATTGTCTAAAGACTTTTTGGCCAACAAAGGACGTTTGCCATGGCCAACAGGCAAATCTACCGTCATTCGCGAATATGGTCGCTACAAACACAAATCGGGTGGCGAAAACATGAACTATGGCATAGAGTTGCTCACCGATCGTGGAGCCTCAATACGTTCGGTATTCGATGGCAAAGTAACGCGCATTGCCACCGGTCCAAACGGCTACAAAATGGTATTTATAAAACACGGCAACTACATAACGGTATACACCAACCTCGAAACAGTATCGGTCAAAGAAGGTGCCGAAGTGGCCACCAAACAAAAAATCGGTGTGGTGCACACCAACGACGAAAACCGTGCTGAATTTAACTTCCAAATATGGGGTGGAAAAGACGCTCAGGTTGAAAGTCAAAACCCAAGAATATGGCTTGCTAAATAAACATACACTTATGGCTGACGCATTATTGACAGTAGAAAACCTAACCAAATCGTTTGGCGAAAAACTCTTGTTTGAAGACATATCGTTCGGCATCAACGCCGGACAAAAGACCGCCCTCATAGCCCGCAACGGCACGGGCAAAACATCATTGCTAAACATCATCACAGGTTCGGCACTTGCCGATAATGGCAAAGTGGTGTTTCGCAACGATGTGCGTATGGCATACCTACCGCAAAACCCGCTGATGAACGAAGCAATGACGGTAAGAGAATACGTATTTGCTTCGGAAAACAAATATGTGCAAGCCGTAAACAACTACGAGAAAGCACTGCTAAACATTCAACTTTCGCCATCTGCCTTACACGAAAAGCAACTACAAGATGCCATAAACGCTATGGATACCCTTGGAGCATGGGACTACGAAAACAGGGTGAAAGAAATATTGAGCCGCCTCGAAGTAAACGACCTCGACAAAACTGTAGCAATGCTGAGCGGTGGCGAACGCAAAAAGATAGCTCTGTCAAAAGTACTTATCGACGATACCAACCTGCTTATCCTCGACGAACCTACCAACCACCTTGACATAAAAATGATAGAGTGGCTCGAAGAGTTCCTTTCAAAGCAAAACCTAAGCATATTGATGGTAACCCACGACCGCTACTTCCTCGACAACGTTTGCCACGATATAATAGAGATAGACAAAGGACAGCTATTCCGCTACAAAGGCACATACGCCTACTATGTGGAAAAGAAAGCCGAACGCCAAGAGATAGAACGTCGCGAAATAGAGAAAGCCAAAAACCTATACCGCACCGAGTTGGATTGGATGAGGCGTATGCCATGTGCAAGAGGCACCAAAGCCAGGGCACGCATCGATGCCTTTTACGAACTTAAAGACAAAGCCCTGCAACGCATCGACGACCACCGCCCTACCCTATCGGTAAAAACCGAACGCATAGGCGGAAAAATATTGGAGATGTACAACGTATCAAAACAATACGAAGGCAAAATGCTTGTAGACGATTTTACATACACCTTCAAGAAAAACGAGAAGATAGGCATAGTGGGGCAAAACGGAGTGGGAAAATCAACATTCCTAAACATTATAACACAAGCCCTCAAACCCGATAGTGGCAACATTGTGGTGGGGCAAACGGTGCAATTTGGGTTCTACACTCAAAACGGACTAACGGAAAGCGACGACCGAAGAGTGATAGAAATTATAAAAGATGTGGCCGAAGTGATACACCTCGAAAACGGCAAAGAAATGACCGCCACTCAGTTTCTACGTCATTTTGGATTTGACGACACCACTCAATATAATTATTATGGAAACCTTAGCGGTGGCGAACGCCGAAGGCTTTACCTGCTTAAAGTGCTGATGGCAAACCCAAACTTTCTGATACTCGACGAGCCTACCAACGACTTGGACATATACACACTGGAGATACTCGAAGAGTTTTTGGAAAACTATAAAGGCTGCTTGATAATAGTATCGCACGACCGCAGTTTTATGGACGACCTTGTGGATCACCTATTCGTCTTTGAAGGCAACGGCAAAATACGCGACTATCACAGCAACTACACCGACTACATAAAGCAAAAAGAACACGAACAACGCATTGCCACACAGCAAAAACGCGAAGAAAAACCAAAATACGAACGTACAAAATCAACAGTAAAACCTACATACAAACAAAAACAAGAATACGAGCAACTGACCAACGAGATTGAAGCCCTCGAAAACGAAAAATCGGAACTCGAACAGCTGATGAACTCGGGTGGCGAAACAGACTACGAAAAACTAAACTCGTGGGCTACCCGAATAGGCGAAATACGAGAACTGATAGACGAAAAAGAACTGCGCTGGTTGGAACTCGACGAAATAATGAATTAACACAAACAAAACCAATATGAAAATAACAGTAGTAGAACCTTTAGGAATAAGCAAGGATATGTTTGAGACCTTGCGTGCCGAGTTTGAAACAAAAGGTTGCGACTTTGAATACTATATGGACCGCAACGAAAACCCCGACATCATAGCACAACGCATAGGCGATGCCAACATTGTGGTTATATCCAACATCCGCCTTTCGGCAGACACTATGAGCAAGTGCCCAAATCTAAAAATGCTATCGGTAGCTTTTACCGGATTGGACCACATAGATTTGGAATACTGCCAAACGCACAACATCGAAGTCTTCAACGCTTCGGGTTACTCCACAGTGGCTGTAAGCGAATTGGCCATCGGGCTTATGCTCGACGTATATCGCAAAATAACCGAAATGGATGCCAACACTCGCCAACTTGGGTCGAGAGGCATGTTCCTTGGCCGCGAATTGCATGGCAAAACAGTGGGAGTGGTAGGTACCGGAGCCATAGGCACTCAAACCATCAAGTTACTCAAAGCCTTTAGATGCAACATATTGGCATACAGTCGCACACAACGCGATGAGGTAAAAGCCTTGGGTGTGGAATACACCACACTTCAAAACCTTATGGCCAACGCCGATATAATAACTCTACATATACCCGCCACCAAAGAAACTGCACAGCTGATTAATGCCGAGATGCTATCGCTGATGAAACCTTCGGCAATACTTATCAATACCGCACGCGGAGCAGTGGTGGACAACAATGCATTGGCACAAGCCTTGAAAGACGGCAAAATAGCCGGCGCCGGAATAGATGTGTACGAAACAGAGCCACCGTTGCCCGAAAATCATCCACTGCTATCGGCACCCAACGCAGTGCTACTGCCACACGTTGCCTACGCTACTCGCGAAGCATTCGACATACGTGCCGACATTGTGATGGACAATATCCGAAAATGGTTGGCAAAACAATAAGAAAAAAAACGAAAGACAGAAGATAAGGCCCACTGTCTTTCGTTTTTTCAGTTTATTATTCCTTAAACCATATTATTTCACCACATTACCTTTGGTGTCTATCAAAAATTCGGGTTGCCAATATCCGCCTATGGATACCGAAAATAAAGTTGGCGAAATCATTTCTATTGTACTATATATAGCCGGTGTTATTATCTTGCCCGTTTTGGCATTCATCAGTCCATACTCGTAATTTATTCTATATTTTGCGTAGTCGCTAACGGCAGATTCTATATGATAATAACCATTTTCTTCGCTTGATGACATTGATATGGGATAACCCAAGACCTCTACGTCTTCATACAAAAAAGGCACCACCACATTGCCAGCATAATCTACTACACAGCCTGAAGTATCAGTAATTAGCGTTATTCTGTCTTGGGCTTCCTCTAATAAAACAGACTGATATATTGGTTCGTAAACCACATTGAAAGCCGAGTCCAACAACCCGTAAAGACCATCTTTTCGTACTTTTCTAAATCCATCAATGGTATGCCATTCTATATAATCGTATGCTGGCTCTATAAGCCAATTACCATTGCGGTCGATAATTCCAAAAAGCCCAATACTGTCGCTCATAAAACACAGACCAGACTTAAAAACGTATGGCAACACTATGCCGTCATCTTTTGCATCGAATTTGAAAGGTATCACCACCTCATTATTTTTATTGATAAATCCCACCATACCATCTTGGTTACGAACGGCAGCCAATCCTTCCGAAAAAATCCATGCTGCTTTGTATTGTGGCTCTATTACCATCTCGGCTGTATGCACATTGATGTAGCCACGCTTGCCGGGAAAGGCTATCACTGCCAACGTATCGTCGTCCGACACTTCCGAAAGCCATTGCATACCATCCATTATATATTCTTTTTCCAACTTGTCATATAGCTTTTTTTTACCATCGGAGTACTCATCTACTCTCAAACAAGCCGAGACTTCCTTTCTGTCCCAAACATATGGGACTTCACAAAAAGACTCTAATACATTATAGCCCACAACAAACAAAAGGCTGCAAGCCACAACCAAACATGATGGCACTACAAACAACACTACCACCAATCTTTTAAACCATTTGGAGCAACGGCTCCATCTGCCTTCTATCCACAAGAAAGGCTTTGCCAAAAACTTTAATATTTTCATATCTGTACCTTTATTAATAATTATTTATTTCAAAAACTATTCGCCTATCAATCCAAGAATATACACATCTATTACTGATTGGTTTCCATAAGGATAATCGCCTATTCTTGCCACATTTTTGTGATAGGCAGTCATCAAATATTGATTTATTGCCACCTTATCGGTAGGATTCTTTGCCAAGTAGTTCAATGTATTTTTAGCCACCTCCAATCGCATTCTATTGTAAATACCATTGGCAATGTCCGACATCTTTGATGAACCATAATAATGCTGAACAGTAGCACGCCACACCCTCCACAAAAAGAACAAATGATGCGAATAGCGACCATCGGTAAGCAAATTGTATAACACGTCTTTAAGTTTTTCATCAGAAGCATCGTAAAAACCCAAATGTGTAATATAAGCATACGTGTAAGCACATTTTTCTTCAAAGTTTTCCATTAGCAGTATGTCGTCCAACATTGCATGCTTCATATCTTCGGTTGGGTTGTTTCCCAAACGTTCGGCCACTTCTTTTTGCTGTTCGCTAAAATCCAAGGCTTGCCAATACTCATCTTCTCCAAGGTTTACATATGTCGAAACATGATGTTTTTCAATCAACGTGCTATCAAATATCCTAAGACTTTTTCTGAACTCATGCCACAAAGCCTGATTAGCATCATCATCTGTTGCATCAAAATGTTCGAAAAAATATTTATACTTATCTATAGCTTCTTGTGCCAAACTCCTTATATTCTTATCCTTTATAACCGACAAATCGACCTTATGCAGAGTACTCATCGCATCTTCGTTGTTTTCGAATACCCTCCAAAAATCATCTACCGAATACAGACTTTGTACTATCACCGAAGTATTATATATATCCACCGCATCGGGGATAGGAAAATCTCCGGGGAGGTCTATATCTTCCATATAATGGCAGAAATAGTCTTCCACATTCACAGCCATTATATCTTCTATAGTTACATCGTTGGTTAAACTCGCCTTTTCGTTTTCTACGTTGATATTAGTGCTGTTACAGCTCATAATCATCGCTCCCAATAGGAAGCATATTATCGTTTTCTTCATTGTATAATGTATTTTTCAGTCTTATTTAAAAAAGTTTTTATTTGCTTTATCTGCACAAAAATCAGGTTTGCTAATATCATCATATAACCTCTTCCTGGCACGGCTCAAAATGTTAGTCATATCGATAGTTCCCTTAGGTGTAGCATTGAACTTCATCACATTAGTAATGGATATGGTTGAAGCCACAGCCTCCACTTCATGGTTAGCACCTATGTAGGCAAACACCCAACCTTCCGACTTCATTTCTTCCACAAGTGCTTTTATAGCTTTCCTGCTATATTCTTTCGAGGCATTTTCATACCCATCTGTTATCACCGTTACAAGCACCTTGTCTTGTGGTGACACCTTGTTTCGAAGAGCAGTTATAGACATACCCATGGCATCATAAAGAGCTGTTGAACAGCTTGGATTATAATCACTATATCTTATATCCTTCACCTCCGTTGCCGAAACACAGTCCTGGATAGTCTTCACATCGTCGTTGAAAGTTATAAAACTCACATAATGATCTTGGTCTGTGTGTTTTTCTTGCGATGCTCGTATTGTTTGCAAAGTTTCGTTTACATTGTTTACAGCCTCTTGTCTAATGCTACACATCGAACCACTCTCGTCCAAAATAATTAAATTAAAAATTCTTGTATTCATAATGTATCTGTATTTTTTTAAATTTATAACCCTATAGAGTACTTATACTAGATAAATCTATCATTGAAGTAAGTTTTTTTTCATTGCCTCTATACAAAAACAACAGATATCATAGTTCACACCCGAAACCATGCGGTTTACGACCCAAAACTCCCACACTTAGAGGTCGTAACTATGGGAGTTTTGACCTCTAATCCGCATGGGTTGAATATTCATTTTGGTGGGTTTTTTGTATCAACTTTTTTCAGTGCAAGACAAATAAACTCAAAGCTAAAATTGAATTATGCTATTTTTATTCTTTTTCCATGATGGTGCTTCAGATGTATCTTTGATACTGATAACAGGTTTTACCACATAAAGTACTTCGCATGTTTCTGAAATCAAGTCAAGAATTTTGTTAGAATCTTTGTATGCTGCCGGCGACTCATCGATAGTGTTTTTTGATATACAGGTTGAGAAAACATTTTGCATATCCGCTTCAAAATTCTCCATCGATAATGTTTCTTTTGCTTTCGATCTTGACATTTTTCTTCCACAACCATGCGAACAACTATAGTTCCAATCCTCATTGCCAAGTCCTCGACATACAGCAACCCCATCTCTCATATTTAGAGGGACCAAAATAATTTCATCTTTATATGCTCTGATAGCTCCTTTTCTGATAATATGGTCTTCAAAATCGATATAGTTATGGATAGATGTGATATGCTCTATAACCTTTGCTCCACAAATTTTATCAAATATTTTCGCTACCATATTGGCAATAACTTGATGATTGAAAAGAGCATATCCGGTTGCCACAACCATATCGGTGATATAGCCTTTCATGTTTTCACCTGTCAAATAGCCGGGAGTGCAATCTTGGGCTATCAACGATTTCTTTGCTTCTTCTATGAGCTCCGGTATAAGGGTTTTGTCTTTGGTGTTCTTTTTTATCTCGGTCGAAAGTTCTTTAAACTTCTTTTTATCGTAGGTTTTGCCGGTTGCCACCTTTTCCCAATATTCACATATTTTCTTACCAAAATTGCGTGAACCGCAATGTATCGAAAATGTGTAACAGCCATCTTTCTCTCCTATTTCACAGTAGTGATTTCCGCCACCCACTGTGCCAAGTGCATAATAGAAGCGTTTTAAGTCGATGCCTATCTTTGTGCATATTTTGTATATATAGTCTTCATCTATATAGATATCATTAATCATTTCAGGCCAAGATGTTCGAGCTTTGTCGTAGTAAGATCTCAGGAAC
Organism: Bacteroidales bacterium; assembly: GCA_017522255.1. GTDB lineage: Bacteria > Bacteroidota > Bacteroidia > Bacteroidales > P3 > HGM05376. Next base: position 8,702 of record JAFWZP010000043.1, read on the forward strand.
TTATACAAATCTTTCTCTTCGTAGCTCTTTTTAGACACAAGGTCCATGCCAAATGCAATCTTCTGCTTAATTCTATGGTTAATGATAGGAAACTCGTCGGGGTTTATTTTCTTGTCGGTAATATACATATCAACAGTACAACCAATGTCAACCCCCACATGACTTGGACAAACGGCATTGGTCAATGGTTGTGTAAAACCGATAACGATATCTTTGCCATCATGCACATCCGGCATAATTCTAATAGGCACATCGGCATGTTCTTTTATATTGAGAATATTGTAGATTGTACCAAGAGCAGTAGCTTCCACATCGTCGTTGTAAACTTTACAATTCTTGTTATATTGCCCTATCAATTCCAACATATTATTTAATTATTTTGGGTATGTTATAAAATTTATTTTCCAACAAAACACAGAACCAAACTTTACTATTTTGCTCGAAATTTCGATTTGCAAAATTAAACAATTTATCTCATATACACAAAATAAACTGAATAATTTTTAGAAACGATAGATTCCATATTAAAATACAAAACACATAAGAGTTCTTTAAAATAATGTTTGATAACTTCAGATTGTGTAATCTTCAGACGCTGTCTTGACTTTTGTGTCAAGTTTTTCAGTGCAAGACATTATGCCTTACGATCGTGAGCAACATCCGGGATTTTGCTCTTGTCATTCACCGCTTTAGTGTTTATATCCTCACCGATACCGAAAACACCATTGTCAATATATTTCTTCTTCAATTTTGTCATCCCAACAAACTTCAAAAATATATTTCTTATTATTTTTCCTATCCTATCATTTTGGTTTGTTTTCTTCATATTTATTCTTATTTCAAAATCAAATACCTGTGACATATCGTTGCTATCATACCTATCAATGAGTAAAAACAGAAGGTAATTTCCGAAGAAAAAATTCAGAAACAACCTTCTATAAATTTTCTCTGCAATACATTTCTTTTGAGTGAGTGTAGTGGGCTACTCTATTGAAAAGAAGTAAAAATATAGCAAGAAAAAACATAAAGCACGCAAAATTTCTTTCTATAATCCGTTCTACTTCTTCATAGAATGTGGAATTTTTAGAAGTTGCCTAAACTTCTTTCAACCGCTCAAAGAATTTTATTTGACTTTGAGACAATGAAACCACTGCAAAAGAAACTATCTCTTCTATATCAGTATTTTCGGTCAATTTTTCTTCAAAACAACACCAAACATTATTCGCATTTACCACAAGTTTGAGAACTTTCATTTCGTTATTAATTATGTTTATCGCTTTCAAAACATCATCAATATTTTCGTCATCGACTTCGAAGATATAAGGCACATACATGCTAAAATACGTTTCGTCATTTTCGTCGAATAAATAAAGAAAGTTGGTCATTTGGTATTTGAACATGATACCGAAATCTTCTCTTTGTGGTAAAAAACCTTGTTTTTGTAATACTTCCATTACATTGTCTATCATTTTCATATTTCTTATATATTTTAATTGATTACCATTATTTTATAAATCCTATCTTGCAACACTTTTTGTTATAATTTTTCCGATCAAACCGGCTATGCATATTCTCATAACCTGCTATTTCATCCTGCGATACCGAATAGCGTGTTTCACTTAGTTTTTTTAGTATCAATTCTTGCGAAATCGGTTTATCGGCTATTGCTGCTTCCAATGCAGCATCGTTTATCATATAACTAATATCGCTTGCCACATAGCCTTCACTTTTCACCGCCAATTCATTCAAATCTATACTTTTATCAAAATAGCGTCCGTCCAAATGTATTTTAAAAAGTTCTTTTCGAGCATTCTTGTCCGGCATCGGGATATAAACCATTTTATCCATACGACCTGTGCGTAGAACAGCCGGATCTATCATCTCCGGACGATTCGTTGTCCCTATTACAAAAATACCTCTATCCGAACAATTGTTGAGCTGACTTAAAAATTCATTTACCTCATTTGCATAATGCACACTATCGCCTTTCGATCTATCGGGAACCATGCCATCCAACTCATCAAAACATATAACACTAGGTGCATTTTCGGCAGCTTTTTCAAACAGCTCTGCTATCTTTCCTTGCGTACCATGTATATACATCGAACCTATATCCGAAGCCTTCACCATTATAAAATTCAGTTTCGACTCTTCGGCAAACTTCTCGGCTATAAATGTTTTTCCACAACCCGGAGGTCCATAAAAGAGTACTCCATTAGGTGCTTTAAGTTTGTATTTCCTCGCCTTATCTTTGTTCTTCATAACAAACATGATATTGTCACGCAGCATTTGTTTTACACTGTCCAGTCCTGCCACATCGGCAAACCCATTACCTTTAACCACTTTTGTTTCTTTCGCCTTACTACCTTCTTTATCCTTTTTCTTACCGGATTTGAGGGGCGAGTTTTTAGATTTCAATGTTGTATACTTCCCTTCTTCCAAAGAGGTAGCATTTTGAATATCCTTCAAAACTTCATCTACATTTTTATATCTATTATCGTAGTCCAATGCCAACATTTTATTCAGTATTCTTTTCTGTCCTTCGGATAATTGCATATCTTTTACAATATCTTTCTTCTCCATACGAAAGCGTTTCAAATCAGATTTGCTTATCCTTGTACAAAAAAAGAGTTTATCAATATTCCACGGCTCTTTTCCCTCTATCATAGTGTATAGCAATGCTCCTGCCGAAAATATATCCGACTGTTCGTCGTATATCCCTTTAAAAGTTTCGGGAGCTCGAAACCAATTATTCAGTTCCTCTACATCAAAGGTTGCTCTGCCATTAATACAGCGAGACAAATGTTCGGTGTCTGTAAGATACACTTTAACACATTCATCATTCTCTTGTATTTCAATGGTAGTGGTATTAATATTGTTGTAAATTATACCATCGCTCATCGAGTGCAAATGTTTTAATGCTTTTAGCACTTCAACTATTATTACTACAGCCTCTTCCCATGTGTTATATTTTTCTTTCATAATAAATTCATGCAACCATTTTCCTTCGATGTTTTCTACAATCGTATAGTGATATTTTTTTTCATCTATTGATATTATTCCACTATCGAGAAGTTGTGGCAACGAATCACACCCAACAAAGTTTTCGCACACCTGTTTTTCAAAAGGGACATCGTTATCTTCGCTGTTTATATACAATTTCAATAAACCTTTCTTATCACCTTCGGTTGACACCAAATAGCTTTCTGTTTTATTGTAATCCGAAGATTTTAAAAACTTCTTTATTTCAAAATCATTAATCTTCTGTCCTATTTTCAAAGTTGCATTCATATTCGCATAAAATTTTAGCCCTAATTAATTACTCTGTTTCTTTGTTTGCACTTATAGAGTAATTAATCCGGGCTAATATATCATTACCGCAAAAAATATTTCTTTTTTTACCTCACGGTTCTACCTCCAATCCCATTTGGTTTCATTTCGCAGTAGCGTTCGTACCACTGTCGTTTCTCGGGTGTGTCGATAGGATCGTACTCGCTGATGATACACCCCGTAGACAGGTCGTCGGCAAGTGCAAGGATTATCTCCGACAACTCAAGGGTATCTTCCAGCTTCTTACCCTCGGGACAGAATATATTACGCTCCTTGATATGCTCATATCCATAAATAGCACCCATAATATTACCGCAAACCGAGCCTGTGGAGTCGCTATCGCCGTCGTGGTTAACGGAGGCAATAATCGCATCTTCCACACTGTCGATATGGCGAATAGCGCAGTAAAGAGCAATAGCCCAAGTCTCCTCGGCAACCCAGCCTTCACCCAACTGACGGATAGCATCAGCATCAGCGATATCGGTGTGAGCCAACTGCACAGCCTTCATGGTCAATTCCTTCAAATATCGCTTGTCGGCGTCGTACTTGCCTTTGTAGATTCGGTCAAGTATATTCACTGTATCGGCAACGATGCCATCAATCTCCTCGCAAACCTGCTTTGGTGACATAGGGACAATTTTATAAAGCAACACTGTAAGTAGTGATGCGGGCAGGAAACCGAGTGGGTGCTTGTGGGTAACCTCTGCTATCTCACCGCCAGCTTCAGCAAGTTCTTCGATAGAATATCCATTTTTGTTTCTTGATGCATATCCTGCATCGAGTAAAGCCATAGGAGCAACACGCATAACACCGCCACAACCCTTGCTATTATTGACTACCTTCTCACCTCTAAATAAACGTTCACAAGCATCCATACAAGTATTGCCCGGAGCACGCAGTTGTGCCATTTCAGGCAAGTCGCGAAGCCAAGTATAATGCCAATCGTTTATTAAAAGCTCCTTCTTTTTCCCGGTCTGAGTGTAATACCAATCCAGATAAGCGCCATCTACATAGGTTTCGAGTGGAGCACCAATGCCACGCATATATCCGCGAGTGAGCCCCATCAGCAGACCATTGGCAGTAAAGAGTGTCATCTGCGTATCATCGCTAATGAGAGCCTTGCCATTCCTGTCAAGAGCAAACTTGGTTATTCCATTCTCTCCAAAGCGAGAGAGAATAGAGCGACGGCTCATAAACTCAACCTCATATCCGAGTGCATCACCCGCAGCACCCGCCATCAAGCAACCACGAATGGAGTCAGGAACTCGCTTGGCTTTATCTTCCTTGTATGCCTTGTTGGAATTTATGAATTGCTCGATAAAGTCTATCTGCTCCTTCGTTTCCGGGGTTTTTCTATAAGCAGATTTTGGCATCTCTGAGAAATTTCTGCGTAGAACTTCTAAAGTATGATTCAATTCAGGCTCTTCCCAATTTTGAGAGAGGTAGCAAGCTACAATAGTTCCGGTGCGACCTACGCCTCCCCAGCAATGCACATATACATAACCCTCCATCTTCTTGAGTTCTTCAATGCGCAACAATAAGCGTTGAACGCTTTCAATGTTTTTGGGTGCCCCACAATCTACTATCGGGAATCGGGTATATGTTGTATCATTTGGCAACAAATGGTTGTAAGGACGCAGTTCACCCTCCTCGGTAAGATCTATGAAATGTCGAATGCCAAAGTGATACATCTGCTCAATCTTGTGTTTGGCAAATTCTCCGTTCTTGTCTCCCGGATATTCACCGGCATATATAATCCCGTTACCAAGAACTTCGTATGACTGATTCAAAGGGCGATTGATAAAAGCCATGAATCGGTCATTGATATCTAATAAGTCAGGAGGAAGCAATTCTCGACACCTATCTTCAATCTCATGTGAGGGACTACTACTGCTGATAACATGAGGCCTTTCTACAGTTGCAATTGAGGCTGTCATACAGCCTATAGTATCGGAATCGCCACCCATTGACACTGCTAAACGGATTGCCTTTTCCGCACGATACGGCTCTTGCAGATATGCCATAATAGCAATGGGAACACTTCCTTGACAAGTGACATCGAAAGCATAGTCCTTACGGATTTCCCTTAAATCAGTATCAAGGTTATATCCGAAATGCTTTTCAACAAAGTGCTTGATTTTGCCTTTCACATCAAACTCTTCTGTACGCTTCAGATATATGGCGGCTGCTACTGCTTGTGCTCCCTTAATACCTTCGGGGTGATTATGACTCACAGATGCTGTGATGCGAGCAAGCTCCAATGCCTCCTCCATTGAGTTGGCATACAAACCAACCGGACTTACCCTCATTGCCGAACCATTACCAAAACTATTGTATGGTTCAGGATTATCGATTTTAAGCCATCTCCTAAACATTCCACCATAGCCTGCTTTAGGATATTTTCTACCCAATCGTTGCATACACTCCACAAGTGTACGCTCGCTATGTGCAGGATCGGTCATTAACCATTCTGCCACTGCCAGTGTCATCACCGTATCATCGGTAAACCTACTACCCTCCGGCAACAATTCAAAGTCTTCTGTCTTTACATTGTTCCTTTCTCTGGTAGATCCTACTATATCTCCTATTATTGCTCCTAAAATTTTCATATTAAATTAATTCTTTTTGTTTATCAATATTAGGCAACTTCTAAAAATTTCACGTTCGTACTAAGTTTATACACACTTTTCTGAACTTTTACGTTGTTGACTTCGTCGAAGTTGCTATCACTCGGAATAACTAATGCAAGCATTGCTCTTCTCTCGCTTAATCGCAACTTTATGTTGTTGACTTCGTTGATGTTGCTATCGCTCGAAAGAGCTAATGCTAAGGCATTGCTCTTTACTCGCTTAATCGCAACGTTGTCGAAATCTTTCTATTTCTTTTTCAATCGCATAGCCCGCTATACTCAATCAAAACAAACTAGAAATCTTCTCAAAAAAACTCCGCAAATCACTTACAAAGCAATTTTTAGAAATTGCCATAATCATTTTTTTTCAATCTCCGGCAAAATCTTTATTGCCTCTATTTACAAACGATGTATCAATATAACTATACGATAACTACATTTATCCGTTTTTATTATTTCGTCCCACGCCGATGACATGGGTTGTATTTGTTGCAGCCATACAATATACCCAAGGCGATGCCATTGGGTTATATATGGCAGAGCCCTTCAGGCTCATGGCTCATGGCTCAAAGCCCACTGCTCACTTTTCTTGCGGTGGTCTATGGCTTTCATCACCTTTGGACTTGCGAGGTTTAGCGAGGCACCCTCCAGCACTTCCTTAAACTCGGCGGTGGGGCGAAACAGCACCCCTTTGCGGGTTATGGTGCGGTAGTCCACATCGTCGGCAGTGGTCTGTGCCTTGGCATGTATGGTGGGATAAAAAGTTCCGAGGTGGTCGAGGCGTACTATATAGCCCTCGGCCAGACGGCGACTGATGTAGTATTCCAGCTCGCGGATATACATACCCACTTCCGATGCCGATGCCGTGGTGGCATTGCTTATATGCTCTGCTATATTATCTTCGTTGAGGTGTCCTGTATATTGTATCTTAGCCACATAGCGTTCTTCAACCTTGCCATTGCAATTCATCAGTTGCTTCTTTTTTATATAATTGATAGCCATAATCTGTTTCTTTTTTTTCTTGTTGTAGTTATCTTTTTTTTCTGCCCTATGCTTAACACCATAACCTTCTATCGTTGAGCTATTGATATACGATGCTTGAACTGTTGGTCTCCCAAAGGCTTTGGGAAGACTCCCCAAAGGGTTTGGGAAGGTCTCCCAAAGGGTTTGGGAAGGCTCCCCAAAGGGTTTGGGAGGTATCCCCAAAGGGTTTGGGGGACTTCCCCAATGGCTTTGGGGGACCATGCTCTCAAGCATCGCATATCATCGGCTCAACGTGCCGAGGTCGGCAACTCAAACACTAGCCTACAAAACCGCCGTCATCGCCGTTGCCACCACCACCGGGTGTAGTGCCACCATCGCCACTGTCGTCGCCCTCGTTGCCACCATCGGCTGAGGACGCTGACGAGCTACTGAGCATGGTGATGGACATTGCTTTGGCATCGTCGGTCAGTTCCTTACGCGAACGGTAAAGCACGCCTATGCTACCGATGGTTTGTGCAGTGCAGTCCTTTTCGCTATCCACGGCTTTGGCTGTAATTTTGGGGCTAAGCGTTCCCAGAACACCAAGGTCCACACTGTGGCCGTTGGCCACATAGCCTATCACCACATTGGCAAATTCTTTCACCAACAGTTCGGCATCGCTGTCGCTAAGCGTGGTGGCTGCTTCCACCTCTTGCAACAAGGCTTCCGAGCTCACGTTGCCGTAGTTTACCCATTGCAGTCCGTAGAGGGTTTTGTCCTTTTTAGGACCCACTTTCATTGTGCGTTTCACTTTCTTTACGTCCATAACTTATTCCTCCGTTTCGTTTTCTTTGCCTGTAAATTTTCTTAGATTAGCTTTCTTCACCACCGCCACCAGCTTTTGCTCGGGGCGGAAACCTATCATCACGCCTTTTATGCATTCGTTTACCGACACCTTGGCGGCATCTTCCACAAAGCGTGTGCTAAGGCGTGGGTAAAAGGTGCCCAAGCCTTCAATCTTCACGGCTTCGCCTTCCAGCAAGTGGGTGCGTATGCGGCCAAGGTAGGCACGCAACATACCGCTCACCTCGCCCGGCTGACCGGTGGTGTTTTTCGACACATCGCTGATAATGGTGTCCAAACTGATTTGCTTCTTGCTAACCAAGGTGGCTACCCAGCGTTCTTTGCCAAAGACCTTTTTCTGCTTCGGCTTGTACAGAATTTCGTTTTTCGTACTCATCGTAATTAGAATTTAAAATTTCAACCATTAATTTTCTATCTATCCGCCTTTTATTCGTCAATAACAGGCATTTTGTCAACGTTGAACAATGCTATAGAGTACCATAGTGGGGAAAATATATCAGTTGGAGGAAAATTTTTTTAGAGTTTGAACTTTGAGCCGAGAGTTGTGAGCTATGAGGAGAGAAAGTGTAGAGCAAAACCGCCACCGTAGAGACGCACGGCTCGTGCGTCTCACCTCCTTCCCCACGCCCGATAAATTTCCCTAAAATTGCCGTTTCGTTATGTTTTTCCACGACGGCGGTGTGGGATTATATGTTTCAGCTTTTCACCTGAATGTCTTGTAGCCTCGTTATTTCTTAAAAGAAAGAAAAAGCTGTGGTAAGCTTAGAGGGCGAGCCGCAGACCGTTGAAGTCGAGCCTATAGACGGGGGCGAAGTGGTCGCGATACGACACACGCACGTCCCTCGCATCATCGAACCATGTACCGCCACGCAAAACGTGGCCGCCTGAATCACGCGGACTATTATAATCTCTGCACCATTTGTCCTGACACCACTCATATACATTGCCACTCATATCGTATATGCCTAATTCGTTAGGCTGCTTAGTTTTTACCGGGTGGGTTGTTCTATTACTATTACCATTATACCATGCCACAGTGTCGACATCGTTGCTACCGGCATATTTACACCCCTTGCTTCGGTTGCCACCACGGGCAGTATATTCCCACTCCGCTTCGGTGGGCAGGCGGAAGTTTTGCCCCGTTAGTTGGTTCAGCTTTCTTATAAATGTTTGGCAGTCGTTCCACGAAACAGAATCAACAGGGCGTTGCATATCACCTTTAAAGTTCGATGGGTTACTTCCCATCACAGCTTGCCACAGCTCTTGCGTAACCGGCGTTTCGCCTATCATAAAGTCCGAAACTGTTTCTTTGTGGGCCGGCTTTTCATCATCCCAAGCATCTGAACCTTGCTCCGATGTGGCTCCCATGGTGTAGGTACCGCCTTGCACCTTTATCATTGTAAAAGAAACGCCTTCCACTGTAAATACTTCCTTGTCCATTGCAACAACATTTCTTTCATTATTATTCGATACATATCCACCTATCGCATATCC
>JAFWZP010000044.1 GCA_017522255.1 Bacteroidales bacterium
AAGCTCTGATTGTTTATCAGAATAAACCAAAAATAGTCGTAATAGTGAATAATGTAAACTATAAATAGTCGATATTTATTAACTAGTCAACTTAAATCAGTCTCAAGATACAAAAGTGACAACCTAAATCAGCAAATCACAAACCATGCGGTTTACGACCTAAAAGTGCCATACTTTTGCACCGTAAGTGTGGGAGTTTTGTAAGCCAAACCGTAGGGTTATGCTCCGCAACTATGACATTCGAAAATTGGAGAAATAAAATTCTTTTCAGAAAACCTACCATTATTTCAAAAATAAGTTGTACCTTTGCACTTTCAAACAAGTGATAAACAAATTGTAAAAAATAGAAATAAATACAATAAACAATGAAAAAAATAATATTATCTTTAATTATTACAGTTAGCACAATGCTATCGACTGCATGGGCATACGATTTTAGCGTAGTAGTATCTTCGGGACAAACTCTGTATTTTAATATCAATTCAAATTCGACATCAAATGAAGTTTATGTTACTTATCCTAATTCGAATGCTCAATATATGGATGAATACTATAACGGATATACCACCACTACAGGAAATTTGATAATTCCGACATCGGTTACTTACAATGGAATCACTTATTCGGTTACTTCTATTGGTGATAATGCTTTTTACATTTGTAGAGGTTTAACTTGGGTAACCATCCCCAATTCGGTTACTACTATTGGAATTTCTGCTTTTGATGATTGTAGAGGTTTAACCTCGGTAACCATCCCCAGTTCGGTTACTTCTATTGGAAGTTCTGCTTTTAGAAGTTGTAGGAGTTTAACTACTCTAACCTTTAATGCAATTAATTGCAACAATTTTGGTTCAACGGGTTATCCATTTGGTGTTTGTCCTATTTCTACAATAGTTATAGGCGATAGTGTACAACACATACCTACAGATTTTTCATATGGCAATAGCTATTTAACTTCTCTAACCATCGGTAATTCGGTTTCTTCTATTGGTGATAATGCTTTTCGCAATTGTAGCGGTTTAACTTCGGTAACCATCCCCAATTCGGTTGCTAATATTGGAAGTAATGCGTTTTATCGTTGTAGCGGTTTAACGACACTAATCTTTAATGCAATTAATTGCAACGATTTTAATTCAAGGTATGATCATGCATTTGATGATTGTCCTATTTCTGCAATAGTTATAGGCGATAGTGTACAACGCATACCTGCATATTTTGCATATAATAACAGTTCTTTAATTTCTGTAATAATACCTAATTCGGTTAGTTTTATTGGGGATAATGCTTTTTATGGTTGCACTTCTATAGGTCGTATTGATGTAAAATCGGTAACTCCGCCTACTATTAGCAGCAATTCTTTCTATCGTGTAAGTTCCAGTATTCCGGTGTATATACCATGTGGTAGTTTAAGCAACTATTCAAATTCTGCTTGGAGTTCACAATTCTCTAATTTACAAGAAACTCAAGTGTTTTCTTTAGGTGTGGCTGTTAACGACAGCACCATGGGTATGGCATTAATTTTGTCTAACACATGTGCAAACACTGCAATACAAGCATATCCATACGATGGATATCACTTTGTAAGCTGGAATGATGGCAATACCGATAATCCGAGAACTATAGTACTTAACCAAGATACTACTTTTATAGCATCATTTATGCAACAATATAGAGTAGAAGTATTATCGGGTAACGATACCATGGGAACTGTAACCGGCAGCGGATTCTTTAACCCGGGCAGTGAGGTAACTATATCAGCAACACCAATGGAAGGATACAAATTTATAGGTTGGAATGATGGTTGTATGGATAATCCAAGAACAATAGTGGTTACGGGAAACAGTACATTCACAGCCAACTTTACAGAAAAAATGAAATATACAATAACTGTAAATTCAGAGGATCAAACCATGGGACTTGTAACGGGTGGCGGTGTATTTTATGAACAAACGATAATAAGTATAGTAGCCACTCCGCGTACAAATTATCATTTTAAAGAATGGAGTGATGGAGACACCAACAAAGTAAGGAGTATAATGGTTGTATGCGACAGTATTCTTATTGCAAGATTTGAACGAAATGTAAGTATAAACAATATTGATAATTTGGAAACATTAGAGTTTTATCCCAATCCGACATCCGGCATCATCACATTCAACCATACTGATATACAAACTGATATACAAAAAGTAGAAGTATTGGATGCAATGGGAAAAATCGTTATGCTATACGAAAACACCCACATAATAGATTTATCTAAACTATCAAAAGGCTATTACACCATGTGTATAACCACATCGAAAGGCGTTACGGTACGCAAAGTAATACGTAAATAAAATAAGGCAACTTCTAAAAATTCCACGTTCTGAGCCACCTTATTATCTCAAGCCTCCACAGGCTTAGCTCAAAGCTCAGCAACTCCCCTTTAAAGGTTGGGGTTGGTCTTTAAAAAATCCATCACGAGTACGTTTTGACACCCTCGCGATGTTGCACGAAAAACATCGTGAGGAAAATTCTACAACATCGTGAGGCATTTTAAAAGCAATTTCCGGAAATTGCCAGATAAAAATACATATAAAACAAAAAAAGCATTATCTTGGTTTAAAATCCAAAATATTGAGATGATAAAACTGAAAAAACATTCAAAAAACGCAATGTACTAAAAAAATAATACATTGAAAAATAGTTTGTTGTATTTTTTTTTCGCAATAAACTTGTTCAGTTGCTATTTTTTTGTAATTTTGTGCTTGATAATGTTTATAACAAATTTATCGATAAACAGAAAAAAACAAACTTATAACGATATAAGGAGACTACACATGACGAAAGTAAAATCTTTAGCCGACTTGAAAGCGATGCGCGAAAAATTTCAGTCGAATCTTGATGTTAGAGAAAAAAGTAACAATCAAGAAGAAATGGTTCAAATCAAAGTAGCCATGGCAACCTGTGGTATCGCATCAGGAGCCAAACAAATAATGGAATACATGATGGAAAAAGCCGATGCCATGAAAATACGTGTGGTATTTACACAAACCGGATGTATGGGATACTGCCATGCAGAACCCACTATCGAAGTAAAAGTACCCGGCAGAGATCCTCTCGTTTTTGGGCACGTTGACAACAAAAAGGCTGACGAAATTTTTGAAAAATATATTCTAAACAACGAAATGGTTGACGGTATTATTCCTGTCAACTACGAAGTTATTGACAAATAAACGGAGGAATATTTATGGCAAAATACAAAATGCACGTACTAGTGTGTGGCGGTACAGGATGTAAAGCCTCTCAAAGTGCTCAAATAGTAGAAAACTTAAAAGCTGTGCTTACCGAAAATGGTTTGCAAGACGAAGTTCAGGTAATCACAACAGGTTGTTTCGGTTTTTGCGAAAAAGGACCTATCGTAAAAATGATGCCTGACAATACTTTTTATACTCAAGTAAAACCCGAAGATGCTCGCACTATAGTTGAAGAACATATTATAAAGGGTCGTAAGGTTACTAACCTTCTTTATACTGACCCCGAAAATAACGAACATGTTAGCGACTCTAAACACATGGGGTTCTACAAAAAACAAATACGTATAGCATTGCGTAATTGTGGTTTTATAGATCCTGAAAACATAGATGAATCAATATCTCGTGGTGGATACGAAGCATTAGGAAAATGCTTGAGCGAAATGAAACCCGAAGATGTAATACAAGAAATAAAACTATCCGGTTTGCGTGGACGTGGCGGTGGAGGTTTCCCAACCGGTTTGAAGTGGGAAATAGCCAGCAAAAATCATGCTGACCAAAAATATGTGGTATGTAATGCCGACGAGGGCGACCCAGGTGCATTTATGGATCGTTCTATTATGGAAGGAGACCCTCACTCTATCATAGAAGCTATGGCTATATGTGGCTACGCTATTGGTGCTACCAAAGGTTTGGTATATATCCGTGCCGAATATCCATTGGCTATAGACCGTTTGCAAATAGCTATCAAGCAAGCTCGTGAATATGGCTTACTAGGACAAGATATAATGGGTAGTGGTTTCGATTTCGACATCGAATTACGCTATGGAGCAGGTGCTTTTGTATGTGGTGAAGAAACTGCTCTTATTCACTCGATGGAAGGAAAACGTGGCGAACCTACATTCAAACCACCATTCCCTGCAGTATCGGGATACTTAGGAAAACCTACCAACGTAAACAATGTTGAAACATTTGCCAACATTCCTGTTATTATCACAAAAGGTGCTGATTGGTTCAATAAGATAGGTACTGAAAAATCTAAAGGTACAAAAGTGTTTGCTTTGGCCGGACAAATTAATAACGTAGGTCTTATCGAAGTGCCAATGGGTATAACCCTTCGCGAAGTAATATACGAAATAGGTGGCGGTATCAAAGATGGTAAAGAATTTAAGGCAGTGCAAACAGGAGGTCCTTCGGGCGGATGTTTGACTAAGAAACACCTTGATACTCCTATCGATTATGACAACCTAATTGCTGCAGGCTCTATGATGGGTTCGGGCGGTATGGTAGTTATGGACGAAACTTCGTGTATGGTTTCTATCGCTAAATTCTATTTGGAATTTACTTGCGAAGAAAGTTGCGGAAAATGTACTCCTTGTCGTATAGGTAACAAGCGCTTGTGCGAAATGCTTACCAAGATTTCGAAAGGCAATGGTACTATGGAAGACCTTTACGAACTACGCAACCTTGCAGCCGTTATTAAAGATACTGCATTGTGTGGATTGGGTCAAACTTCTCCAAACCCTGTACTTTCGACATTAGATAACTTCTGGGACGAATATGTAGAACACGTGGTGGATAAGAAATGTAGAGCAGGCGTATGTAAATCGCTTATGAGCTACGAAATAGATCAAACCAAGTGCGTAGGCTGTACTGCATGTGCTCGCAATTGTCCTGTAGGCGCTATTAAAGGTGAAAAGAAAATGCCTCACACTATCGATCCTGCTGTTTGTATCAAGTGTGGTGCTTGTATCGAAAGATGTAAATTCGGTGCAATTTCTATCAAATAATAATGGTATAACTATTTAAATTGAATTTAGAAATGGTAAAACTAACAATAGATAATAAGCCGGTAGAAGTTGCCGAAGGTACAACGATATTGAAAGCTGCACGTCAAGCCGGTATAAACATTCCTACATTGTGTTATTTTGAACTTGATGGAATGAAATTTGAAAACAAACCCGGTGGATGCCGCGTTTGTGTGGTAGAAGTGGAAGGACGCAAAAACTTGGCTCCTGCTTGTGCTACCGATGTTATGGAAGGCATGGTGGTTCACACTCATAGTGCAAGAGTTATCAACGCTCGCAAAACTGTGGTAGAGCTTATCCTTTCTGACCACCCCAATGATTGCTTGCAATGCTCTAAATCAGGCGACTGCGAATTGCAAACTTTGGCTCAAAAACTTGGTATAAGAGAAATACCTTTCAAAGGCGAGCAATCGACATATAAGAAGGATAGTACATTGTCGGTAGAACGCGATATGGATAAATGTATAATGTGTCGTCGTTGCGAAACAATGTGTAACAAAATACAAAGCGTAGGTGCTTTGTCTGCTGTAAATCGTGGATTCGAAGCTGTGGTATCTCCTGCTTTCGACCAACCTCTTGGCGAATCGTCGTGTATCAACTGCGGACAATGCGTTCAAGTATGTCCTGTAGGTGCGTTGTCATTAGTGGATAATGTAGCTGATGTAATGAAAGCTATTGCCGATCCTACTAAAACCGTTGTTGTACAAACAGCTCCTGCTGTACGTGTAGCATTGGGTGAAGAGTTTGGTATGGAACCAGGTTCGATAGTAACTGGTAAGATGGCTGCTGCTTTGCGTAGACTTGGTTTTAACTATGTGTTTGACACCGATTGGAGTGCCGACCTTACCATTATGGAAGAAGGCACCGAACTTTTGGGACGTATAGGAAAAGTATTGGCCGGCGACAAAACTGCCAAATTGCCTATATTCACTTCTTGTTGCCCAGGTTGGGTATCGTTCTACGAAAAGAACTTCCCCGATATGTTGGAATATCCATCAACAGCCAAATCGCCACAACAAATGTTTGGTGCTGTAGCTAAGAACTACTTTGCTGAAAAGATAGGCGTTAAACGCGAAGATATGGTAGTGGTATCTATCATGCCTTGCTTGGCTAAAAAATCGGAAGCAGCTCGCGAAGAATTTAAAGTAAACGGAAATCCTGATGTTGATTTCTCGCTTACCACTCGTGAATTGGCACACATGATTAAGCAATGTAACCTTAACCTGAACGATATGCCTAGTGAAGATTTCGATTCTCCATTGGGCGAATCAACAGGTGCCGCCGTTATATTTGGAGCTACAGGTGGTGTAATGGAAGCTGCTGTTCGCACTGCTTACGAAGTGTTTACTAAGAAGAAACTTGATAATATCGATTTTGAAGTATTGCGTGGTTTCGACGGAGTAAAGACAGCCACAGTAGACTTTGCCGGTACTCCTATCAATGTGGCTGTTGCATACGGATTGAACAACGCAAGAATTATAATGGAAGAAGTGCGTGATGGAAACCCACGTGGATTCCACGCCGTAGAAGTAATGGCATGTCCCGGTGGCTGTATAGGTGGTGCAGGTCAACCTTATCATCATGGCGATAGCAGTATTATACGCAAACGTATGGAAGCTACTTATCGCGAAGATGCAGGAAAACCAATCCGTAAATCGCACGAAAATCCATCAATCATCGCCATATACAAAGAATACTTTGGCGAACCTTGCGGACACAAGTCTCACGAATTGTTACACACTCACTATTTCGATAGATCTAAGAAAATCGAAAAAGAATAAACATCAGAAAGGAATTTATTATGGCTACAATAAAATTGTCAGAAAGCAAAATAAAGACTATAAAGGATATTTGTAAATCCTTTGATAATAAATCGGGCGAAGTTATCAATGTACTCCACCAAGTGCAAGGTGCTTTTGGTTATTTGCCTGCCGAAGTACAAGAAGTTGTTGCAATGGAACTTAATATGCCTGTTGCTCAAGTGTATGGCATAGTATCGTTCTATTCCTTCTTCACTATGCAACCCAAGGGCGAACATCCAATATCAATATGTTTGGGTACTGCTTGCTATGTGCGTGGTGCCGAAAAGGTATTGGACGAATTCAAACGTCAGTTGAACATCAACGTTGGCGAAACAACCAAGGATGGCAAGTTCTCTTTGAACTGTTTGCGTTGTGTAGGTGCTTGTGGTTTGGCTCCGGTAGTAATGGTTGGCGACAAAGTGTATGGTCGTCTTACTCCCGATAATGTAAAAGATATTATTGCTGAATATAATAGCTAAGATAATATATTATACATTAGAATCCGAAAAGAGTTGGCTTTGCTTATGCAGAGTCAACTCTTTTATTTTTTAGAAAAAAACGATACTATTGCAAATACCTTAAGGACTTGTTGGAGAAAAAATATTTTGACAATTCAAATAAATGTCGTATCTTTGCGAAAAATTTCGCAACGAAAAATTTCGCAGTGGTAATTATTTGATAATAGTAATATTACTCCTTGAATATTGAAAATATCACACTTTGTTATCGTTGTTGTACATGCTGTTGTGCTATTAGCATATATACCCTAACTCCGTAAGATATATATCTTATGGGCATAACATATATATCTTATTCTCGTAACATATATATGTTATTACCGTGAAAAAAGGATATAAAAGAATGAAATATATTATCTTGAAAATCACTAACTATTTATTTGACTAAAGAAGCCCTACTCTTAGAGGAGATAACCCGCAGGGTTACGATTAAAAAGTGCCATACTTTTGACCCAAAACTCCCATAGTTTTGACCCGTAAGTATGGCACTTTTGATGCTTAAACCGCATAGTTGAAAAACGAGAGTGTGGAAGTTGAAAATATAAGGGTAAAAAAATATTTCCCCAAAACTTGTAGTTATTTCAAAAAATATGTGTAACTTTGTAGAATAGTAATTCTGTAGATACTCTGTTATTTTACTGATTACTATATAGATAACAATAAAATTAAATATTGATTAATAATAAAACTATAGGAGAAAAAATATTAAAGTAATAAAAAGATAAACATAATAAGACATATAATTTAGAATATCGATAAGGCGTTTTTGCTTTTCTTAGTATACGGAAATCTGGACAATTTCCAACATTTATACTACGCAAGAAAGAGTGAAACGCTCACGGGTACACCGTGGGCTTTCTTGTTTGTAGTATAGGTTGTCCAGAGCCTCCGTATAAAACTGAAGTTCACGGTTTTTTTGTATCTAATGCATTAAAACCAAATATTAATAATAAAATAAATTTAGAAGAACATGTTATTTAATTCATTTGGTTTTTTAGTTTTCTTCCCAATAGTATGTATTGTATACTTTTTGTTGAAGAATAACAAGTTACGTATTCCTTTCTTGTTGATTGCAAGTTACTTTTTTTATATGAATTGGAATCCTGCTTATGCTATACTTATACTGACATCTACGATTCTTACCTATTTATGTGGATTATTTGTAGAACATAATTTGGATAATAAACGAAATAAAAAAATATATCTCGTTGTAAGTCTTGTAATTAATTTTAGTATTTTATTCATATTCAAATATTTTAATTTTATAAATGAATCAATATTTACAGTGTTGGAATATTTTGGGTTACGATGGAGCGTTCCAAATTTAGATGTTTTATTACCGGTAGGTATTTCTTTCTATACTTTCCAAGCTGTAGGTTACTCTATAGATGTGTATAGAGGCACTATTAAAGCTGAAAAGAATTTTATTACCTATGCTCTTTTTGTTTCCTTTTTTCCCCAATTAGTTGCCGGACCGATTGAAAGAGCAAAAAATCTGTTGCCTCAATTTCATGAAGAACATGAGTTTGATTACAATAATGTTATAGAAGGATTGAAATTAATGCTTTGGGGGTATTTTATGAAAGTATGTGTTGCCGATGTTCTTTCGGAATATGTGAATGCTACTTTTAATAATGTGGCACAACATAATGGTACAACTTTTATTTTAGCAACAATCTTTTTTACTTTCCAAATTTATTGCGATTTTGCAGGATATTCAAATATTGCGATTGGAGTTGCTAAGGTTATGGGATTCAGATTGATGGAAAATTTTCATTATCCGTATTTTTCATTAAATATAAAAGAATTTTGGAGACGGTGGCATATTTCGCTTTCTTCGTGGTTTATGGATTACCTTTATATTCCACTTGGGGGCAATAGAGTAAAATACTCAAGACATCTGCTCAATTTGATGATAACATTTCTTGTAAGTGGAATATGGCATGGTGCCAATTGGACGTTTGTTCTTTGGGGAGCGTTGCATGGAACTTATCTTATTATTGGGAATATTTTTAGAAAATTTGTTTACGAGCCAAAATATAATTCTGCATTATCTAAGACTGTGAGTATGTTATCCTGCTTTGTTCTCGTTGCGTTTGCTTGGATATTTTTCCGTGCAAATTCTGTAGATGATGCATTTATAATTATTCAAAAGATATTTACACAACAGGGTAAATTGTTTGTAGATGAATCATCATTCGTTTATGGATTTGCAGCATTGTCTATATTGATATTCAAAGACTTCAAAGATAATTTCAATATTAAAATCAATTTGATGCATTCAAAATATATTATTGTAAGATATGTTTCTGTAGTAGCATTGCTTACATATATAATTTTATTTGGGTCATTCAGTAGTGGTCAATTTATTTATTTTCAATTTTAATGATTATGAAAAAGGATATTACTCGTTTTGGAATAACAATAGTTATTCTTGCTATAATGTTAATAGTGGTAGATTTTGCAGTTGGATTTATTGCTGATAGGGTTGTAGATAAAATGCCCAACTATAGCGGACAGATAGCTAAAGATAATTATCGACTTCATAGAATGGATGCCGAAATTGTAATAATAGGCTCCTCTCGTGGCAGTCATCACTATGTTACATCTCAATTAAGCGATAGTATAGAAGCATATACCGGTAAAAAATATACTATTTATAATGCTGCTATTGACGGTAAATTTGCAAATAGCAATTGCTGTGCAGCCGAAATGATAATTTCGAGATATAAACCAAAATTGGTTATATTTGATATTCCGGAGTCTCAATTACGTAGCACTGATGTTTCTACCGACTTAATGTTTAGTTCTCCTTTTTATTGGAAAGATACTATTGTGCGTAGATATTTCGATAATCTTGGATTAAAAGAAAGGCTATTAATGAAATCAAATCTATATAGATACAATGGTAAATTGATTAGAATTGCATCAAGTTTTCTTCGTCCAAAGGATAAAGATGATGGATATGTGCCTTTATATGGAACAACTATTGATACTTCTTTAATCAAAGAACGAAAAAAGGAAATAAGTGGTGATTATTGTTTAAACACTTATTCGGAATTTAATTTTGCAATGGTATTGAAGAAATATGCTTTCAACGAAGTACCTCTTGTTATTGCTTGTTCACCTGCATTTATGCCCACAGGCAATAATATACTTCTAAAAGACATGTGTAACAAATACAATACTCCGTTTATTGACATATATGATACTCCATATTTTAACGAACATCCTGAGTTGTTTAAAGATGCTGTACATTTAAATGATGATGGGGCTCATGTGTATACAGAATTGTTTTTTGAAAAATTAAAACCCTATCTTGATTGTATAAAAAAATAAATTATCTCATACATGTTACCGGCATACCATACATGAGATAACTTGTTGTAATACATAAGTATTGGTGCACATAACATTACACAGTTCCGAATAGTAAATTATAGTCCTCAAAAATGTTGAGTGGTTTTTTATATTGATATTTTCAATGGTTTTGGCTCTTGCTGCGACATTTTTTTAGGAATAACTCTTGACTATCCTACAGAATGACAGTGTTTGTAAAAACGAAAAAGAGTTGGTTCCGCTTGTGCGAAGCCAACTCTTTCACTCTTTATCGAGTATTATTCAAAGCTGTCTCGTTCCACAAGCATTATGGCATTTTGGGGTACTATATAATACTTTTCGCCATTGTATTTTATTTCGGTGGCACCTTTTTGTAGGAATATTGCCAAGTCGCCGGGTCTTACTTGTAGAGGCAAGTAGTTGGTGTTGTTTTTCTTTGGGTTCCATGTTTCGCTCTCGTCCATTGAAGGTAAAGCATATCCGGGACCACACTTTAGTATGTATCCTTTCTGTATCTCTTCCTTGTCTTTGTAGCCTGCCGGAAGGTAGAGCCCGCTTTTGGTTTTGTCGGCACCGCCTATTGGTTTTATCAATACTCGGTCGCCAATTATAATCAGTTTGTCTAAATCAATATTCATGTTATAGATTATTTGTTTTTTGAAATATTGTCAAAGTATAGAGCTATAAGCTGTTCGGCAGCTTTGTAGCCGCTCACCTTGTCGGCAAGTATGTTTTCTTTGGCTGTAGCCAATTCATGTTCTACTATTTCGTTGTTATAGAAATGTTCTTTGAGTGAGGCTTCTATTGTTTCGGACAATATTCTGATGTTTTGTTTTTGACGTTTTTGATAAAAGTATCCATTGCTTTTGGTAAATGCTACGTAATCCATTACGTTGTTCCAAAGTTCTTCTATACCCATTCCGGAGTATGCCGAGCTAAGCATTACCTTAGGCAACCAACCCGATTCGGGCATTGGGAATAGATGCAAAGCGTTGCGGTATTGAGTGGCAGCAAGTTCCGATTTTGTTTTGTCGATATCCGATTTGTTGATGGTTATCATATCTGCCATTTCCATTATACCACGTTTTATGCCTTGCAATTCGTCGCCTGTATTGGCAAGTTGAAGCAAAAGGAAGAAGTCGACCATCGAGTGTGCTGCTACTTCGGATTGTCCTACACCCACTGTTTCTACTATTATCACGTCAAATCCTGCTGCTTCGCATAATAGGATTATCTCTCTGGTTTTGCGTGCCACTCCTCCCAACGAGCCTGCACTTGGTGAAGGACGTATAAATGCGTTGGGGTCTATCGACAAGGCTTCCATACGTGTTTTATCACCAAGTATGCTACCTCCCGATCGTTCGCTGCTGGGGTCTATTGCCAATACTGCCACTTTGTGGTTGTGCGAGGTTAGCATGGTGCCCAATGCTTCAATAGTGGTGCTCTTTCCTGCTCCCGGCACTCCTGTTATACCCAAGCGTATTGATTTGCCTGAGTATGGCAGACAGCGTTCTATAACGGCTTGTGCCTTGTCTTGATGAGCCGGCAGCGTGCTTTCTACCAATGTTATGGCACGGCTCAGCAGTGTGCGATTGCCTTCCAATATGCCGGCAACTAATTCCTCTACCGTAGGTTCGGCCTTCTTGATGGCTCGCATTCTCGATAGATATGAATTATTTATAATATCGGGTTGCTCTATACCTTTTTGCACATTTAGTGCCGATTCGTAGTCAAAGTTGCTATGCAGTCTCTTGTCTTCCATAATTTCTTTTGATATATGTAGGTTGTTTGTATGCTCCAAACAACTTGTAAATAACTTATTTATATGCAATAATGTCTTTTATACCCTATTGTATTGTTTTGCAAAGGTACAACAATAATTTGAATATATGAGTGTTTGTCGACAAAAATAATTTGCATTGCCCGGCTAAAGGCTACTTCTAAAAATTCCACACTGCAACTTAGTTTTTGTACTTTTCTAAGAACTTTTGCGTGCTTTGCGTTGTTGACTTGATAAATGAAGTCAACATTCGCAAATCACCTTCAAAGCAATTTTTAGAAATTGCCTAAAATAAAAAGGTCTTGCATAGGATAATTTTATTCCTTTAGCAAGACCCGGGTAATTTATGGGCAATCAGTCTTTATAAGTCTATCGAAACGTTGCTGTCCTTTGCCAAGCGACGAAGGTTGATTATGGCATATCTCATGCGACCCAAAGCCGTATTGATGCTTACATTTGTCATAGCGGCAATGTCTTTGAAATCATACTTTCCATAGTGGCGAAGAATAACTACACGGCGTTGTTCTTCGGGAAGTTTTTTTATAAGTTTGCGTATATCACGACGCACCTGTGTACGTATCATACTTTTTTCGGCGTTATCGTCGGGGGTACGCAATGTTTCAAGTATATCAAAGTCGGCACGATTGGCCACCATAGGCATCTTGTTTATACGACGATAATGATCCACTATAAGGTTGTGTGCAATACGCATAACCCAATGAATGAACTTATTTTCGTCCTTATACATGCCGGAATTTATAGTGTAGATTACTTTAAAGAAAGTATCTTGGAATATATCATCAGCAACATCTTTGTCTTTTACTACCGAAAAGATATAGCCATAAACCTTACTCTGATGACGTGCTAACAACGTCTCAAAATCTGAATAATTACCATTTCTGTAGCCCATTATCAATTCGTTGTCCGAAAGTTGACTGGCCACTGCTGTTACATTTGTCATACTACCTCCTACTAAGTTTAAATTCAAGTGTAGTTGTTTATTCGATAATTTTCAGTTTTGGTGAATAATTTATTTTACGTTTTCGGTTTGCAAAGATACAATTTTTTTTGATATTACCAAAATAAATTTTATCTTTTTTCGTACCTCATCATAGCACAAGAACTCGCACATATAATTCAAATCATTAATTATAAGGCAAATATACTACCACAACAAAGAAGAAAAAAACTTGAAAATCTTGCGATATTTTTTTGTCAAATCGTCTTTTTGTAGCTTTTATTCGACATATTTTCATCAAAAAATGAGCCAATATAGACATTTAAAACCATTATTTTAAAGCAAAAAAACAAACCATTTCTACAAAACATCGTTTTCTATTTCTACCACCTTATCAGCCACATCGTCATCCAACATTGCATTACCCTTAGGTACTAATATACTTTTCAAAGATTTACATCCATCAAATACTCCATTACCTATTGATGTCAATGATTTCGGCTTTCTGCCGAAAAGTGACATTTGAAGTAAGCGTTTTCCGTCCGGGCTGTATATGCCTCCGCTATCGTCCATTAGTCCGTTTTCTATTTCTTCGTCAGTTGCTGCGGTGCTGTGTTTAATATCTTTCATATTACGTTGTTTCGCATAAGTTTGTTCTTTTAGCCGATTTGCAAAGATACTCTATTTACCTTAAATATACAAGATAAGTAGAGTATCTTCTTTAGTTTTATTTTATTCTTCCAAAACCTCGCTCGGCAAGTTTCTTTCCTGTCATTGCGGCCAGTAATCCTATGGCTACCAACACCGCTCCTTTTACTACATTACCATTCATAATATTCTCTATTTTTATTTGTTATTAAAGGCAACTTCTAAAAATTCCACGTCCTATGAACACTATTAAAAAATAAAAGAACTTTTGCGTGCTTTGCGGTTTTTCTTAAAATCTTTCTATTTCTTTTTCAATCGTGTAGCCCGCTACACTCAATCAAAAGAAAGTAGAAATCTTCCTAAGAAAATTCCGCAAATCACCTGCAAAGCAATTTTTAGAAATTGCCTAAAATAAATCCATTATATCGTCCACAAAGTCTTCTACCCTATCGGCGATAGATTCGGATATATCGTCGAATACGGGCAATAGTTTTTTCATTCCGTTTACCACCATATCCAAATTATCGTTGCCTGTGGATACAGGGGTGTCGTCTATTCCGTCAAACATAAGTATCCGGTGTTTAGTTATCCTCTGTATTTCTTAAGTTCATTTGCCAGTTTGGCAACGGCAGCCGTAATGATAGCCACATCGTCCAACAGCCCTACTATAGGTGTTATGTCCGGCACTGCATCTATAGGGCTTATCATATAAATCAATGCACCTATTGCCAATGCTTTGCCGCCCCATGGTGCCGAAGGGTCTTTTACAAAACGGTAGAGTTGCATCACCTTGTCCCACACTTCAAGGAGTTTACCTTTCTTCATGCCGTCTATATTCTCGTCTATACGTCGCACATCACTTTCGGATGCATTGTTGCTCATTTGATTGAACAGTTCTTCTTTTGTTGCCATAATTTAATGTATTTTTTAATGTATAAATAATATTTTGTGTCCTAACGACGATGCAAAATTACATCTATTTTTCGCACAATAATGTTAAAGCGAATAAGTGTCGCAAAAATGTCGCAAAAACGCATTATAGTTATTTATTTTATTGATATTGAGACAAAGAAAGTTAGACATGGTTTATCTGTAATATATACCTCAATGTTTGTTGGCTATACCTAATGTGGCATTTGAGCTTCAAATGCAAAATATTTTTGTTGCAAAATGCCATATTATTGAATAAAAACTCGTAACTTTGCACAACAATTCGGACAATAAATAATGCAGTATATTATGGATAATGTAAAAGAAAAACGTGCCAAATATTTTTTTGTTCCACGCGTAGGAGCCAACTATAGCGAAGGATTTGCAGGACTGGAAACCCTTGTGGTGGGTGCATATCATGTATGCTATTGCAATTGCGAGCATAAACATTTGTGTTGCGACATCAACACCATTGCCTCGATGGATTATAAATGTCCTGCCTATAAGAATGCTTTGCCGGCGCAAAAGCCCGAAGAAGAACTTTGTTTGCACAACAGCAATATAATAGAAATAAATTCGTATTGCGACGACGATGCACGTTATCCTACCTACACTGCTTTTACACGCTATATGCTCGATAGCAAACAAGGTCTCACTACCGAGCAAAAAAACGATTTTTGGGAGAGCGTGGCATTCTATAATTTCTATCAATGTTTCAGTGCTACCGATTCGGTGCCCGATACCAACGACGCAAAAACACTGAACAACAATGCCATAAAAGCGCTGCTGCAAGTTATAAAAGATTTGCAACCCAAGGCCAT
This sequence comes from Bacteroidales bacterium, assembly GCA_017522255.1. Lineage (GTDB taxonomy): Bacteria > Bacteroidota > Bacteroidia > Bacteroidales > P3 > HGM05376. The sequence continues at coordinate 15,838 of JAFWZP010000044.1, forward strand.
ATATGTGTGGACAAAGGCTGTAAACGATGTTTTGGAAAGCCACCTCGCCAAGATACCGGGGTTGAGAAAAGAGTCGCTTCCTCGCGAACACTCAACCATGGATTTGTCGCTTTTTTCGTATAACTACAAAATAAACACCATCACACTGGACGATGTAAAAGCATATTTGAATGTCGCATTTCCTTACCGGGATATTGTTCGCACCTTTGATGGCGAAAAAAAGAGAGTACCTCCAATTGAAAAGGTATTGCTAAAAGCTATAAGACGAGGCACTTTTATATTCGACAATGGCAAACTGATAGTATCCACCGACCGTCTGGAAGAGGAAGGCGGATATATATTGCATCAAATAAAGACATATTATAGCTTTAGCAGTTGGAAAGAAATGTCGCTTATAATAACAAAATACACTGATGAAGGCAAAAAAAAGAATTTGCGACAAATACGTAAATACAACAACAATAATGAAGACGCAAATGCCGCTGCCGAGATAGATAAAAACATATTCGGAATACGGAAAAAATAACATATATATATCTTGACAGAATAACATATATATTATCGAATTATCTAATATATGTGGCAGTAACAAGACATATATGGCAGTTCTTGGGATTATCATTTATGGCAACTTGTTGGTTATGGCGAACAAATCGAAATGTTAATAGATAAAATCGAAATGTTAAATACAGCCTAATAATACTACGCGATGTAGTGCAAAATGCCTCGTGATGTAAGCTGGTTTTCCTCCCGATGTAGCTACTACAAACATCGGGAGAAAGTTTTGACACCCTCCCCAAGCGCCCTATTTAGAGTAGCGACACCTCTAAAATCAGCCATAATAGCGTACGGTTTCTTATTTCTGTTGATTTATTAGAAAATAAGCTATCTTTGATAATCAACTCGTTACAGTGATAACTCTTCGAGACTGCGATATTTTTTCAAAATAATAATCTTACGGATAAATTATCCGATTCTCTGAGTTAAATCAATCGATGTTAATCTATATTAAATTTATTAATCATTGAAATACCGATACTATGCTTGATATTAGGGAAAGGATAGCCTTTTGTTTGCGACATTTTGCGACAAGTACACAATGTTCTTTTCGGATAAAGAAAAATATAGTATCTTTGCAAAATAAAGGCAACTTCAAAAAAGTCGTATATTTGCAATGTCAAAATATGCTAATATGACACAACGGGATATATCCGAATATTGAGGATTTTTTGATAAGTAAATGATGGTGAAATACACAAAAGGCCTTATTTTCAGGAAAGAAAAACAATTTATTATAACTTGAGTTCTTGTCTATCATCTTTTTCGGGTGGTGTGTTTTTTTACATTGCAACACAACAGATAATTATATTTTTCGTTACTTACAAAAATCAAACTAATGAAACATAATGTCAAATATTTAGCGATACTGCTCTCGATAGGTATATTATCGCTACAAGGATGCGACGAAAAGCGTCATCAAAAACTCTTTGGATCGTGGATATTGGAAGGTAGCGGAAACACTTCGAAAGAAATAAAAGGCTTTACCTTAGGCAAAAACGGATTGGCATCTACCATAAACGAACCTCGCCGACACTACGAGCAATGGTTTCTCAAAGACAACTATCTGATAATAGAAGGCAAACAGATAACCGACTCTTGCTTTGCACCACTATCCGACACCTTTTACATAGAAGATGTTTCGAAAGAAAATCTCATACTTTTTCGCAACGAAATAAAATATCATTACATCAAAGAACAATAATAATATATATATTGCGTTATTCGGAATATGCGTTTATAAACCAACAAAGATATTAATAGTAATAAATCAATACATCATGAAAAAAACGATATTAGCGCTTTTGTTTGCGTTGCTTTTTGCCGGCAGCAACCTACAGGCTCAAAATGCAATGGCATTGTTTTCGTATTCAACATTCAACGACCCCGACGGCACTCCGTATATCGAAACATATGTGTCGTTCAATGCATGGCACTTTAAGTTTGTGCCCACCGCCGATGGCAAGTATCAAGCCACTATAGAAATGACCGTTATAGCCAATCGCGACGACTCTATAGTATATGCCAAACGATACAACCTACAAAGCCCCGCCATCGACAAGCCCGAAAACAATATGTTCTCGTTCCTTGACGTGCTACGTTTTGCCATACCCAACGGCATTTACAACCTACAAATAATAATGAAAGACAAAAACGGCGACACCGACCCCGTGGAAATCAACCAAAATGTAGCGGTATACTACCCTGCCGACAAGCCATCGCTATCGACATTGCAAATAATAGCCTCGGTCAAACCCACCGAAAAAGAAAATATGATTTCGCGAAACGGCTACGATATGGAACCCTACGTGGATAGCTATATACCCAAAGAAATAGACCTACTGAACTTCTACTACGAAATATACAACGTACAAAAAGAGATACCCGAAAACGACACCTTCCTAACGGTGGCATACATCGAAGTGGAAGAAACCGGCAAACGCCTCAACTTTACCCTAAAAGGCGAACGCACCGTGTCGAAACCCATAGTGTCGAAATACAGCACTTTGGATATCAGCCAACTGCCTTCGGGCAACTACAACTTGGTGGTGGAACTGCGCACACGCCACAACGAAACCTTTGGAGTGAAAAAATACACCTTCCAACGTAGCAACCCCAATGTGCAATTATCCACCGACGATATGTTTGCCTATGGCGGAACTTTTGTTACAGACATCGCCGAAAAAGATTTGAACTACTACATACAAACACTATATGCCACCGCATCGGCAAAAGAAAAAGACTTTATATTCAACGAAGCTGCCTCGGCATCGCTCGAAGAAAAACAAGCATTCTTTTATAAATTTTGGCTCTCACGTTCGTCCGACCCCAAAAACGAATGGTTTAAATATCGCAAATGGGTGGAATATGTGGACAAACACTTCAGCAAAGGCAACGTTGAAGGCTATCGTTCCGACCGCGGAAGAGTGTACCTACAATATGGTCCTCCAACATACGTGCTCGACGAAAAGAACAAAGTGTCGACACGCAACTTCCAAAATATAGGACATATACACTATCTGCCCTACCAGATGTGGTTCTACGAATACATACCCGGCGACAATCCAAAACGTGCCTTTGTGTTCTTCGACCAATTCCGTTCGGGCAACTACTACCTACTACACTCCAATGCCAAAGGCGAAGTACAAGACATGTTTTGGGAACGTCGCCTATCGGGCAACCAATTGGAAGAAAACATGCAAGCCGAAGCCGGTGTACAATTCGAAAGAGGCTACTAACAACCATATTGTATGTTTAGCACCTGGCTTTTTTACGGAATTTTGATACCCATAGCATATTTGCCCATACAACTACTGTATGGGCTTGCTGATTTTGTATACCTAGTATTGTATCACATTATAGGCTACCGCAAAAAAGTGGTGATAAACAACCTCCGCAACTCGTTTCCAAACAAAACCGACAAAGAGCTACAGAACATAGCCAAACGCTTTTACCACCACTTGGCAGATATATTTATCGAAGCCATACTAAACCTGCGACTTTCGCAAAAAGAACTACTGAAGCGCTACCATTGCACCAATGCCGAAGTGCTGCTACCCTACTACCAAGCAGGCCAAAGCGTAATACTGATGTCGGCACACTACAACAATTGGGAATACATGATAACCAGCCTCGAACACCAAGTAAAACACCACGGCGTGGGAGTAGGCAAAGAGCTATCAAACAAAACTTTGGACAAGCATCTAAACAAATACCGCACACGCTACGGCACCGAAGTGGTGTTTGCCAACAATGTTCGCCACACTTTCGACTACTACCACAAATACAAAGTGCCCACAGCATATATGATGCTTAGCGACCAATCGCCCAACAATATAAACAAATGCTGGTGGTCGATGTTTTTAAACCAAGAAACAGGCTTTATATTCGGAGCCGAACACTTTGCAAAAAAATACAACTATCCCGTATTCTACTACGATGTGCAAAAAACCAAACGTGGATACTACGAAATAACATTCCACCTTATAAGCCAAGAGCCCACCAAAGAAGAACACGGCGATATTACCGAAAAATATATACGGCACCTCGAACACACCATAAACCAAAAACCGGAATATTGGCTGTGGTCGCACCGCCGTTGGAAACACAAAAAACCTAATGCAGCAATATGACAAAGAAAGTAGCAGTAGTAATACTTAACTGGAACGGAAAAAAGTTTTTGCACGACCTATTACCCACCCTTATACAACACACCCCCTCGGATGTGGATATAGTGGTGGGCGACAATGCCTCAACCGATGGCTCGATAGAGTTTTTGCAACAGCAATACCCTCAAATACTAACAATACAAAACGACAAAAACTATGGCTTTGCCGAAGGCTACAACAAAGTGTTGGCACAAGTGGAAGCCGACTACTTTGTGTTGCTAAACTCCGATGTAGAAGTTACACCCAACTGGGTGGAACCCATTATAGATATGATGGAAGCCGACAAGAATATAGCAATATGCCAACCCAAACTGCTATCGTACTACCAACGCGACACCTTTGAATATGCAGGAGGTGCAGGAGGATATATAGATAAATATGGCTACCCCTTTTGCCGCGGACGACTATTCACCACCCTCGAAAAAGACAACAGCCAATACAACGATGCCTGCGAAATATTTTGGGCTACCGGCGCCGCCATGTTTGTAAAAGCCAATGTATGGAAACAACTTGGAGGATTGGACGGCGACTTTTTTGCACACATGGAAGAAATAGACTTTTGCTGGCGTGCCAAAAATGCCGGCTACAAAGTATGCTACTGCCCTCAATCAGTGGTGTACCACATAGGTGGCGGCACTCTGCCTCCAAGCTCACCTTTCAAAACATACCTCAACTTCCGAAACAACTTTTCGCTGCTATTCAAAAACTTACCCAAACAACAGCTTATATACATATTCCCCATACGAGTGGTGATGGACTGGGTGGCAGCTTGCAAATTTCTCGCCGAAAAGAAACCTAAAGAATTTAGTGCCGTAATAAAAGCTCATTGGCATTTTTATAAACAAATACCATCGCTCAAACGCAAACGCCGAAACATACACCAACAAAAAGTATCGTGCATATACAACCGCAACATAGTGTTTGACTACTACCTTAAAAACAAAAAAACATTCTCGCAACTCGATATGCAATAAGGAGTTAAAACCACAAAACTGCGAGTTTCTTTTTCGGCTTTGCCCGACTTATAGAATATATTAAAAGCATTTTTTAGAAATAGCCATACCTATGCCATTGAAATTCCCTCGTGATGAAAATTGAATTTCCTCCCGATGTAAATAAAACTGCATCAGGAGGAAAATTTATTTTCCCTATAAGATAAATTTGATATTTCTGATGCATATAGTATGAATAAACGGTTTATTTACCTCAAAAAAACCGTTTATTTACCCCAAAAAAACCGTTTTTTCATACTAAAAAAAACCGTTTATTTGTACTAAAACCCTCAGGGTTATTAATTTTTCCCTTTAGGTTTTTTATTTTAGCCCCTAACGTTATACTGGCCAGCGGCAACGCAATTTTTAGAAGTTTGTCCAAACCAAAAAGAATGCTCCCGTGTTCCTAATCCAAAAATATTGCCATATTTTTGGATTATAATCCGAAAAAATAGCCATATTTTTGGATTAAACATAAAAAAGTCGTATCTTTGCATTCGAAATATAAAACTTTTCTCTATGAAATTAATACATCGTCAACTTCATCAAGTTATTGAAAACAATATGTTTAAAGGTAAAGCTATTATCCTTGTTGGTGCTCGCCAAGTGGGTAAAAGTACATTGTTTAAGCAGATTTTGAGCGATAAAAAGGATATTTTGGAACTAAATTGCGACGACCCTGAGGTGCGTTCGCTGCTACAAGATGCCAATCTCAACACTGTTCGTTTGATAGTTGGCAACAAAAAGATTGTGATAATAGACGAAGCTCAGCGAGTAAAAGGCATAGGATTGACACTTAAACTCATAACTGATAATATACCCGATGTTCAGTTGCTTATAAGTGGGTCGTCGTCGTTTCTTTTACAAGGACAACTTAACGAACCTCTTACCGGACGAAAATTTGAATATCACCTATATCCTTTTTCCACACAAGAATTGTATAACGAAGGCGGATTGCTCCAAATAAAACAGAATTTGGAAAGCAGACTGATATATGGTTCATATCCCGACGTAATAAATCATTCCGACAATCCAAGAGATATACTTACCAATCTCTCGGGTAGCTATATGTATCAAGATTTGCTATCTATGGAAGGTATAAGAAAACCTGCCATAATAGAAAAACTATTGGTAGCATTGGCATTGCAAGTAGGCAGCGAAGTGTCGTATAACGAAGTAGCACGCACTATAGGAACCGACTCTAAGACTGTAGAAAAATATATAGACTTATTGGAAAAATGTTATATCGTATTCAAACTTTCGGCTTTTAGCAGAAATCTTAGAAGCGAACTAAAGAAAGCTAAAAAGATATTCTTCTACGACAATGGAATACGCAATTCCATTCTGCAAAATTTCAGTCCTATACATTTTAGAGATGACGTAGGTGCCTTGTGGGAAAACTTTATAATAAGCGAACGCATAAAATATAACCATTATAACAACCTACATTGCAACACATATTTTTGGCGTACAGTAGAGCAGCAAGAAATAGACTACATAGAAGAACGCGATGGAAAGTTTGAACTATTTGAAATGAAATGGAATCCAAAGAAAGGAAAGGCCTCGATACCTTCATCGTTCAAAAGTGCTTATGGCGAATGCGACTACACGGTAGTTACACCGGAAAACTATTTTAATTATTTAATTTAAGGCAATTTCTAAAAATTGCTTTGCAAGTGATTTACGAATTTTACTAGAAAGATTTCTACTTTCTTTTGATTGAGCATAGCGGGCTATGCGATTGAAAAAGAAATAGAAAGATTTCGGCAACATTGCGATTAAGCGAGTAAAGAGCAATGCCTTAGCATTAGCTCTTTCGAGCGATAGCAACATCGACGAAGTCAAAAAACGCAAAGCACGCAAAAGTTCTTATAAAAGTACAAAAGTTAAGTCAGAACGTGGAATTTTTAGAAGTTGCCTTAAGCAACTTCTATGTCTTATTCTAAAATAGGTTTACAGATAAAATTAATCAATTGTAAATAATAATCCCGATGTAAATAAAACTGCATCAAGAGGAAAATTTATTTTCCCTATAGGATAAATTTTATATTTCTGATGCATATAGTATGAATAAACGGTTTATTTACCTCAAAAAAACGGTTTATTTACCCCAAAAAAACCGTTTATTTACCTCAAAAAAACCGTTTATTTACCTCAAAAAAACCGTTTTTTCATACTAAAAAAACCGTTTATTTGTACTAAATCCCTCAAGGTTACAGGGCAAACGCACCACTTCAAATTTTTATAGAATAAAATAAATAAAATCTCGTTAGTTATAAACTAATTGAGAAAAAATGGATATATCAATAATAATAAATAAAATAGAAGACCCTA
>JAFWZP010000045.1 GCA_017522255.1 Bacteroidales bacterium
ATATAAAAAGTATATCGAGTCGTGCTATTGAAGACATTGAGAAAAAGAATTTTGATAGTGCTATTACAAAGAGCAGAACATTGCTAGAAGAGGTGTTTTGCTATGCAATTGAGAAAAAAGGGGATACACCGACAACATCCGGTAATATGTCGGAACTATATAAACAAGTGAAGGTTCACTACAACATGCATACTGACCCTAACGCAGATAGGCGTATAAACACATTGCTATCAGGTCTTGAAAAAATAGTATCTTCTATTTCGGAAATGCGCAATAAAGATAGTGATGCACATGGAGTGGGCTCCGCTAGGATAAACATTGAGGAACACCACGCTCGACTATTTGTGAACTCTGCAGTGTTAATGGCTGACTTTATTTTATCAATAGAACAGAACTCAAACAAAAAGTGAAAAAAAGAATGGTAATTAGACATGGGGAAATACGAATGTTTAGCGAAAACTAATCCTGAATTGCTCGTCGAATGGCACCCAACTAAAAACGAGGGGTTATTGCCTACCGAGGTTACGCAAAAATCCGGGAGACTGGTTTGGTGGTTGGGCAAGTGTGGACACGAATGGCAATCAAAAGTATACATTAGAACAAGTGGACACGGTTGTCCTTATTGCTCCAATGTAAAAGTTCTTCCAGGATTCAATGATCTGGCAACCAAAAACCCAAACTTAGCAAAAGAATGGCATCCTAACAAAAATGGCGACTTGAAGCCCGATATGTTTGCATCTACATCTAATAAAAAAGTATGGTGGCTTGGGGTTTGTGGTCACGAATGGCAAGCGACCATAAACAGCCGTCATTTTGGTAATGGTTGCCCTGTATGTGCCAATCAGCAAGTGCTAAGTGGATATAATGATTTGGCAACGAAGAATCCTAACTTGGCTAAAGAGTGGCATCAAACTAAAAACGGAGAAATTTCGCCTACAATGGTCTCTCCAAAATCTAGTAAAAGAGTTTGGTGGATTTGCGAAAAAGGTCATGAATGGCAAGCTAGAGTTGCTGATAGAGCAAGTGGAAAAGGAGGCCCATATTGTGCTAATGTTAAAGTTCTTCCAAAGTATAACGATTTGGAAACTGAAGAACCTTATATTGTTCATGAATGGCATCCAACTAAAAACGGAAACTTGAAACCCGATATGATATTGATGGTTCAAGAAAAGCTGTTTGGTGGTTATGTGAAAAAGGTCACGAATGGCAAGCTACCGTTACAGATAGAGTTCGAGGCCGAGGTTGTCCAATATGTGCTAATCAGCGTATGCTTTCTGGATACAACGATTTAGAAACACGACATCCCTTAGTAGCAAGAGAATGGCATCCAACTAAAAATGGTGATTTAAAGCCTTATATGGTCATGCACAAATCTCGAAAAAAAGTTTGGTGGCTTGGAAGTTGCGGACATGAATGGCAAGCGACAATAAAAGATAGAGTGTATGGCACTGGCTGTCCAATATGTAAAGGCAAACAAATATTACGTGGCGAAAACGATTTGGCAACCCTCTATCCAAATATAGCAAAGGAATGGCATCCAACAAAAAACGGTGAATTAACTCCCTATATGATTGCCCCAAAATCCGGTAAAAAAGTATGGTGGATTTGCGAAAAAGGTCACGAATGGCAAGCGTTGGTATCCGATAGAACAAACGGAATAGGGTGTCCGATCTGCAGTAAAGAAACTCATACATCTTTTCCGGAGCAAGCACTATTTTATTATATAAAACAATATTTTCCGGATGTTGTCAGCGGAAACAGAGAAAGAATAGGTTTAGAGTTGGATATTTATATTCCTTCGATG
>JAFWZP010000046.1 GCA_017522255.1 Bacteroidales bacterium
AATCCTTGTGTCACTGGTTCAAATCCAGTCGATGCCACGCACAAGATGTGAGGCACACAATAAAATGTGTGCCTTTTTTGTTATATAATGCACATTATTTTAAAGTTATATACTATGAGTTTAGAAACACAAATAAATGGCGATATAAAGACAGCCATGCTACAAAAAGACAAGCCCACTTTGGAGGCTTTAAGAGCAATAAAATCGGCCATACTATTGGAAAAGACAAGCAAAAATGCCACCGATGGCGAATTAAGCGAAACTGCTGAAATAACATTGCTGCAAAAACTTGTAAAACAACGCAAAGAGGCTGCCGAGATATACAAAGGTCAAAACCGGGCTGATTTGTACGAAGCTGAAATGTTTCAGGCAGGAGTTATTGAAAAATATCTTCCCAAACAGCTTTCTCGAGAGGAGATAGAAGCTGAACTTAAAAACATAATAGCACAAGTGGGTGCAACCACTGCCAAAGATATGGGAAAAGTGATGGGTGTAGCCACGAAGCATTTTGCAGGACGTGCTGATAATAAAATTGTATCCGAAATAGTAAAAAGTTTATTGGCGTAGGTGTAGGTCTAATATTAAAACAAAAAAACAATTGTATATACATAATATCAAATTATTGTGCAATAGTGTAGAAATTATGTATTGGAGGTTTTATCGTATTTGTTTTATATGTTGACAGTTGCTCTAATTCTGTTATTGGTAGGATTTATCAAAAAGAAAAGAAACAACAATTCTTCTCAAACAAATGATTGATATGCAAAAAAAGCGAAAGTCTTGATAGACTTTCGCTTATAAATTATATTAGATATAAAAATTAATTGTCGCGTTTGGTTTCTTTCAATATTACGTCGTGTGCACCACCTTCGATAATACTTGTCGACGATACCATTGTTATTTTTGCCACTTTTTTAAGTTCTTCGATGGAAGAAGCACCGCAACTGCACATTGTAGATTTCATTTTCCCTAATGTTACGTCTAAATTGTCTTTTAGCTTTCCGGCATATGGCACATAGCTGTCCACTCCTTCTTCAAACTTCATTGATGTTTTTCCACCCATATCGTAGCGTTGCCAATTGCGGGCACGATTCGAACCTTCGCCCCAATATTCTTTTACATAGTTGCCATTCACCATAAGTTTTTTTGTAGGACTTTCGTCGAAACGAGCAAAGTAGCGTCCCATCATTATAAAGTCAGCACCCATAGCCAATGCCAAAACCATGTGATAGTCTTGTACTATACCGCCATCGGAACATATAGGAATGTAAATGCCTGTTTTTTCGTAGTATTCGTCTCTTGCTTTTGCTACTTCTATGATGGCTGTGGCTTGTCCGCGACCGATACCTTTTTGTTCACGTGTGATGCATATCGATCCTCCACCAATACCTACTTTTATAAAGTCGGCACCCGATTCGGCAAGGTAGTTAAAGCCATCTTTGTCTACTATATTTCCGGCACCTATCTTTACGCTGTCGCCATAGTTGTCGCGAACAAATTTTATTGTGTCGCGTTGCCATTCCGAAAAACCGTCCGATGAGTCGATACATAATACATCTACACCTGCTTCGATAAGTTTTGGTATACGTTCGGCATAGTCGCGCGTGTTGATACCTGCTCCCACAAGCAAACGTTTTTGTGCGTCAAGTAGTTCTTCGGGATTGTTTTTGTGGTTATCGTAATCTTTGCGGAATACAAAGTATTTCAAACATTGGTTGTCATCTATTATAGGCAAAGCATTTACTTTATTGGCCCATATAATATCGTTGGCTTCGTCGAGTCCGATACCATCTTTTCCTACTATTAATTTCGAAAAAGGAGTCATAAACTCTTTTATCTTTTTATCCATAGCATCGCGGCTAGGGCGGTAATCACGACTAGTTACAATTCCCAATAGTTTGCCGTTTGATGTGCCATCGTGAGTTATACCTATGGTAGAGAAGCCTGTTTTGGCTTTCAGCTCAATAACATCTTGCAAGGTGTGTTCGGGTGTAAGGTTGGCATCGCTTACCACAAAGCCCGCCTTGTATTTTTTTACCTTACGAACCATTTCAGCTTGGTTTTCGATGGATTGCGAACCAAATATGAACGACAAACCTCCATTTTTTGCCAAGGCTATAGCCATATTAGAATCGGATACCGATTGCATAATAGCCGAAACAAATGGGATGTTCAACGATATACTTGGACTTTCACCTTTTGCAAAACGTACCAAAGGAGTTTTTAAACTTGTTTTATCCGGATTGGAATCGCGTTTTGTAAGCCCCGGAATCAACAAATATTCATTAAATGTTCTCGAAATATCTTCTATAATTTGTGCCATATAAATTACTTTTTTTCTATTGATACGTGCTTTATATAATATAATTTGCTATACTATAGTGTGTTATGTCATATATTACACTTCAATATATTTTTGCAAATATACGATTTTATTTTCTACATAAAGCATTTTTTTTTGTTTTAAGATCAACTTTTTCTTGAAAAACTGTTACTTATTTGAAATAGTGCTTTTATAATCAAAAAAAGTTTGGTATTTTTGCATTCGAAAATTGTTATGTATTCTAAAAATTAAAAATAGATTATCAATGACTTACACAGACAAAGAACAAAAGTTCAAACGTTATACCGTTACATCGGCTTTGCCGTATGCCAACGGACCTGTTCATATTGGTCATTTGGCCGGAGTATATGTACCCGCCGATATTTATGCCAGATACCTTCGTTCGGTAGGCGAAGATGTTATATTCATAGGTGGCTCCGATGAGCATGGAGTACCCATCACTATCAAGGCTCGTAAAGAGGGAGTAAATCCTCAAGATATAGTGGATCGCTACCACGAAATAATTAAAAAATCGTTCGCCGAATTAGGTATTTCGTTTGATATATATTCGCGTACTTCGAGTGCCGAACATCACAAAACTGCTGCCGATTATTTCAAGAAACTATACGACGAAGGCAAATTTGTAGAAAAACTATCGATGCAGTATTACGACGAGGAAGCGGGACAGTTTCTTGCTGACCGCTATATTACCGGCACTTGTCCGCATTGTGGCAACGAGCACGCTTATGGCGACCAATGCGAAGCTTGTGGAACATCGTTAAATGCCACCGACCTTATTAATCCAAAATCGACTCTTAGTGGTGCCAAGCCTGTATTGAAGGAGACAAAGCATTGGTTTTTGGCTTTGGACAAAGACGAAAAATGGTTGAGACAATGGATTTTGGAAGAACACAAAAACGATTGGAAAACCAATGTATATGGACAATGCAAATCGTGGATAGATGCAGGATTGCAACCCCGTGCTGTTACTCGCGATCTCGATTGGGGAGTGAAAGTGCCGATAGAAGGTGCCGATGGCAAAGTACTTTATGTATGGTTTGATGCCCCTATTGGATACATATCGTTTACCAAAGAGCTTACATCCGATTGGGAAAAATGGTGGAAAAACGATGACACCAAACTTGTTCACTTTATTGGAAAAGACAATATAGTGTTCCATTGCATTATATTCCCATCGATGCTTAAAGCTGATGGCAGCTACATATTGCCCGAAAATGTACCTGCCAACGAGTTTTTGAATCTCGAAAACGACAAGATTTCTACGTCAAGAAATTGGGCTGTATGGTTACACGAATATTTGCAAGATTTTCCCGGAAAACAAGATGTACTTCGCTATACTTTGTGTGCCAATGCTCCCGAAACCAAAGACAACAATTTTACTTGGAAAGATTTTCAGGATAAGAACAATAACGAACTTGTGGCCATATTTGGAAACTTTGTAAATCGCACTATGGTGCTTACTCATAAGTTTTTTGATGGCAAGGTGCCTGCCATCACTCGCACTACCGAACTCGAAACACAGGTATTGGACGAACTTAAGCAATTCCCCGAACGTATAGGACGCTCTATTGAAAACTATCGTTTTAGAGAAGCGCTTGCCGAACTTATGAACCTTGCACGTTTGGGTAATAAATATTTAACCGAAACTGAACCTTGGAAACTTATAAAAACTGACCCCGAGTATACTCAAACAGTGCTTAATATTTCGTTGCAAATATGTGCCAATTTGGCTATACTTTGCAAACCTTTTTTGCCGTTTACAGCAGCTAAACTATCGTCGCTTCTTCATCTTGAAGCCGACAAATGGCATCAAGCAGGATGCACCGATTTACTTTCGGCAGATACAGAATTGGAAAAACCAGAACTTCTTTTTGAAAAGATAGAAGATGCAACTATAGAAACACAGTTGAATAAATTGCTCGAAACAAAAAAACAAAACGAACTGAACAGTTGGCAACCTGCTTCGGTAAAGAACAATGTGGCTTTCGACGATTTTGGCAAAGTGGACATAAGAGTTGGTACGGTGTTGGAATGTGTAAAAGTTCCGAAGGCCGATAAGTTATTGCAATTCCGTATAGATGATGGTATGGGTGGCCGCACAATAGTATCCGGCATAGCCAAATATTATCCCGAACCTGAAAAACTAGTGGGTATGCAGGTATGCTTTATAGCTAACTTCGAGCCTCGCAAACTGAAAGGTGTGGTAAGCGAAGGTATGATACTTTCGGCCGAAGATAAAGATGGTCGTTTGGTTCTCATCACTCCAAGCCAATTGGTAGGCAACGGTGTGAATGTGGGATAGCTTACCTATGTAGTATCAAAAAAAGGCAACTTCTAAAAAATGTTTTACAATCTCTTTGTAGTATTTTTGGAAGTTGCCATATATTATCAATTAATAAACAAAACAACATGAAAAGAGTACATTTTATAGCTATCGGTGGGAGTGCCATGCACAATTTGGCTATAGCTTTGCACCTAAAAGGCTACAACGTAACGGGGTCGGACGATGAAATATTTGATCCTGCCAAGTCACGATTAGAAAAATATGGTTTGTTACCATCTTCTATTGGTTGGAATTCCGATAATATAACACCCGATATTGATGCTGTTATTCTTGGTATGCACGCTCGTATTGATAATCCGGAGCTATTGCGGGCCAAAGACCTTGGTATAAAAATATTTTCCTATCCCGAATATCTTTACGAACAGTCGAAGAATAAAAAGCGTATAGTGATAGGTGGTAGCCATGGCAAAACCACTATCACAGCCATGATATTACATGCGTTGCAATATGCTGGGATAAAAGCCGACTATATGGTGGGGGCACAGCTTGAGGGTTTCGAAGTGATGGTTAGACTCTCCGACGATGCCGAAATTATGGTTCTCGAAGGCGATGAATATCTTACTTCGCCTATCGATCGTCGTCCCAAATTCCATCTCTATATGCCTGATGTGGCTCTCATAAGTGGCATAGCTTGGGATCACATAAATGTATTTCCTACATTTGAGATATATAAAGAGCAGTTTGCTCAATTTGCCAATCTTATAACTCCCAATGGTACTTTGGTGTATTGTGCTGACGACGATAATGTAAAAGCTATAGGTACACACACACGAGCCGATGTAGTGTCGGTGCCTTATAATGTACCCGATTTTGTTATCCAAGATGGTATTACCTATATCGTGGTAGGGCAAAAGAAGGTGCCATTGCAGGTGTTTGGTCGTCATAATTTGTTAAACCTTATGGGTGCCAAAAATGTGTGTTCGAGTATAGGTATGAGCGACGAAATGTTTTATCAAGCCATATCATCGTTCAAAGGAGCTTCGAAACGATTGGAGTTGGTAAAAAAAGATAGCCACAGTGCAGTATATAAAGATTTTGCCCATGCTCCATCGAAGCTTAAGGCTACCATAGCAGCCATGAAAGAGCAGTTTCCGCGCCGTACATTGGTGGCGTGTATGGAATTGCATACTTTTAGTAGCCTTACCGATGCTTTTCTTTCGCAATATTCGGGTAGTATGAATATGGCCGACGAAGCTATTGTCTACTTCAACCCTCGTGCCATAGAGCATAAAAAACTGCCACCGCTCGACCCTGAAAATGTACGTAAATCGTTTGACAACAAAAATATAAAGGTATACACTTCGTCGGAAGTACTGATGAGTGATATATTGGCAAAGGATTGGACCGACAAAAACTTGCTGCTTATGAGTTCGGGCAACTTTGATGGTGTCGACTTCAAAGAATTAGCAAACAGAATAATAAAGTAAAAGCTAAAAGTAATATTATGAAACTTAAAGTAGGCGATAAAGTAAAATTTTTGAATCAAGTAGGAGGCGGTATTGTAAGCAAAGTGGTATCGTCGCAAATAGTCAATGTTACCGATGATACAGGCTTTGATATACCCACCCTTATCAAAGACCTTATCAAAGTGGAACCCCTCGAAGGTGCCGGAAAGTTATTTGAACAAGATATAAAAGCCAGTACTCCTATTGAGCAACACTATCAATCGCAACCGGCTACAAAAGAATATACCGACAATATATCATCGTTGCGACCTGTTCCTGAATCGCGAAATATCGATAGAGGATTGTATTTGGCTTTTGTTCCACATGAGCAACGCTGGCTCATTACCGGTGATATAGATGTGTATCTTGTCAATCGCACACCATATACAGCGTTGGTAAGTGTGTTTTTGCAAACCGACACCGGATATAATGGTGTCGACTATAGCGATATACCGTCAGAAAGCAAAATGTATGTTGCCACTATCAATCGTGATAGCATAGCTTCGTGGTCGAAGGGTGTGGTACAAACATTGTTTCACTACGACGAAGGTGCAACTGTGTTGTCACCGGTTTCGGCCGATTTCAAAATAAAAGGCTCACGATTTTACAAAGAAGAGAGTTATGTAGAAACACCATGTATTGATGCTAAAGCCATTGTAGTATCGTTGGTAAAGTTGTCAGATGTAAAAAGCGTTGCAACCATCGAAGTCAAAGCGTCTTGTAAAGAAGATAAAGACGAGCAGCCTAAAGAGCATATAATGGTAAAAAAAGCCAAGATAATGAACCCCGACAATATTTTGGAACAATATTTTATAGAACCCAATGTAGCCGAAGTTGATTTGCATATAGAAGCTATATATTCCAATTGTAAAGATCTCGACGATCATTCGAAATTCGAAATACAAATGAATTTCTTTTCCAAATGCCTCAACGATGCCATCATAAACCATGTGCAAAAAGTGATATTTATACATGGTGTGGGTGCAGGAGTACTTAAAAACGAGATTATTAAGGAATTGAAAAAATATAAAGGGTTGCACTATTTTGATGCTTCGATGGCCAAATATGGTGTAGGTGCCACCGAAGTTTATTTTAGTCAGAATATAGAAATGTTGTAGGTTGTTTTCGAAAATATTATACTCTCGTTCTGCTTTTTTATTTAGTAGAGATATTGCAAAAACAATGTCTCTACTATTTTTTATCAAAACGATATTTCCGAAACTGTAATATATGGTATTGTGTTTAATGAATTGATTATCAGGATTAAATATTTTTTTACAAGTAATGCTCTGTGCAATATCTTTTAGTGTTATGCTAATGAAAATTGCTCGTTGGACAGCAGAGTGTACAATAAATACACTTATGAAATATCATAAAAAGTCATAAAAATAAAAAGGTTGTAAAATTTATATATAAAAGATACGTTATTGAGAAAATTTTTTTGATAATATAATGATGGTAATACTAGAAACTATGAATAGTATTATAAAATTAGAAAATAGGACAATATGCAGGTTGTCGGCAACTTGTTTAAATACATCAAATATTGGTGTTGCATATGTTTTTGCAAGGTTTGAGACAGAATATGCATCAAATGGGAAAAACTTTTTTGAAAAGTATTTGTTACAAAATAACTTTATTAAAATAATATGTAGTAACTACATTAAAATATCGTAGATAATATGGGTACTATTATGCTTTTTAATTTGCCGAAAGCATGTGGGCTTTCGCTGAAAGAATTTCTTGAGTTCGAATCTTTTAATATAGAGCTTGAAGAAGATGTTAATTCTGCATGTTCTAAACTTATTTCCGCAGAATATGATGCGGTGATATGTGAAATAGAACAACCATCGCGAATGAAAGGGGTGGAGTTGTTGGAAAAAGTAAGACAAAACGACGACAAAACACCGTTTTTGATGATGATAAAAGAATTGGAACTTGATATTGTGGTGAAGATAATTAGGTTGGAGCGTAGTTATCTTCTTAATAATCCTATCAGCTTTGCCAGGTTGAAACATAAGTTGCAAGAATTGTTTTTGGACGTAGAAAAAGAAATAGTACCTAAAAAAGTATCGGTACAAAACAGAATAGTCCTAAACACTAAGATAGTTACCACTATAATAGGCGATTCTTCGGCTATGAAAAATATGTTCAAGATAGTAGATAAAGTGTCGCCTACTGACCAACGAGTGCTGATCATAGGAGGCAACGGCACAGGCAAAGAACTTGTGGCAAAGCGTATACACGAATGTAGCAAACGCCACAAAAAGCCGTTTATAGCAGTCAATTGTGCAGCAATACCTACTGAACTTGTCGAAAGTCATCTATTTGGTCACGAAAAGGGAGCATTTACTTCGGCTGTAAAAATGCACAAAGGTAGTTTTGAGCAGGCCAATGGTGGTACTCTATTCCTCGACGAGATAGGAGATATGAGTCTTTCGGCACAATCTAAAATATTGCGTGTGTTGCAAGAAAAAAAGATTATACGTGTGGGTGGCGAAGCAGAAATACCTGTTGATGTAAGAGTGATAGCAGCGACCAATAAAGATTTGAGACAAGAAATAAAAGAAGGACGGTTTAGAGAAGATTTGTATCATAGACTTAGTGTTATTCCTATAAGAATGCCGTCGTTGTCGGAGCGCAGAGAAGATATTCCGTTACTTATCGATTATTTTATGGAAAAAATAAATGGAACATTGTCCGACAACGTCATTACTATCGAAAAAGATGCTGTTGAAGCTTTGCAGAACTTGCCTTGGACAGGCAATGTGCGAGAACTCGAAAATTCGATAGAACGCCTAATGGTGCTTTGCAACGATGTGATAACTAAAACGGATGTGGAGCAATATGTGAGTGCATATTCTTTGTAAAAGACAATGAATAGCAGGAACGACTTTTGAGGCTTTTTTAGGACAATACTTATACCGGATTATGGATTGTTTTTTCGGTTTTTGATTTTGTTTTGTGCTAAAAAAAGTTGACACAAAAGTAACAACCTAAATCAGTAAATTACATCCGTTTCATAACTGTGTGGTTTAGGCATCATAACTCCCATGGTTACGGGTCAAAACCATGGGAGTTTTGGGTCAAAAGTATGGCACTTTTAGGTCGTAAACCGCATGGTTTCAAAATACAGAATCGTAAGTTGTGATTTTTTAGATTTGGAGATGAACGTCAGATATAGCCATCAAAGCTTTTACCAATGGTTGTTTTCTACCATACAAGCTTCATTATTGGAAAAACTATTGTCGTTGCCTAAGAAGTAAATTTTGGCTTCGCGTTGAAGATTTACAAAGTTATCCGAAGTATGCAACACATTTTTCATCTCGTCTTTGGCATAACATTTACGAAAATAGGTTTTCAATTTGGCAGTTTCTTTTATCGTATGACTTTCGCCAATATATGGCGATTTAAGTATGTATCCCCTACTAAAGCCTGATGCCATATAGGTGCATAACTCGGCAAAAAAATCTTTATCGCGGTGCATTATATATAGGTCTTCGGCTTCAGCATACGAAAGTTCTTTCTGTGTTTGCTTCACCACTTTGTATCCTGCATTGCAAAACATTTCGAGTATTATTTGCGAACGATGCAAAAAACCGGGTTTTATTATCAAAAATGTATCGTAATAGTTAGGTACTTGATATATCCATTGCATTTCGTTATTATATTGTGTTTTCATAGGCTCAAGTCATTTGTGTTTTTTCAATTGCCTATAAAACACATAAAATCTTATCTTGTTTGTAGCAAACACGATGTTTATAAAGCATTCCAAACAAATGCAACAAAAAGCATAATCGAAAACAATAACAGATTGCGTGCCGTTTGACCAAGTATAAGATTAAGTTGCGAACCTATCGAAGATAACATCTTTTTTCATAACATAATATGCATATACAAATATACAATAGGAACAAGCCAAAAAGCTAAGTGTAATTTGGTCCATACAGGTATCATCACTAGCATAGCAACTATTCCCGAAATACAATATACTCTACCCATTGTTTTTCTACCAAATATAACTACCGTAGTTTTTTTGTTTACAGCCTTATCATCGTCCATGTCTCGATAATTATTAACTACAAGCACATTTGCAGCCAACAATCCCACTGCCAACGATGAAGGAATAGATATTTCGATAGCGTTCCAACTACCCATTTGCAAATAACAAGTGAGTATTACGGGTGCCACACCAAAAAACAAGACTACTGCCACATCGCCCAATCCATGATGCGACAAAGGATATGGTCCTGCACTATAAGCCAAGGTACCCAATCCTATTAGCACACCTGCCGGCACTATCCACCATGGGGCATACATCAACATCGATAGTCCTACCATTGCTGCCAAGCCAAGAGTGATATATGTAGCACGTTTCATAGCATCGGGCGAAATATCACCTTCGGTTACACCTCTACGAAAACCCTTGCGTCCTTTGCGATCCATACCCTTTTTATAGTCGTAATATTCGTTTGCAAAATTAGAAGTAATTTGAGCCAATAATGCAAATAAAAAACATTGCGCTGTTGCAATTCGATCGAACTCTCCATAATACAAAGCACAACCCACTCCGGTCAACACACCCGCCACACTCACCGGCAAGGTGCGTAACCGCATTGCTTCTATCCAACATTTTATCATTGTATACTATTATCCTTTCTTTATTTCCAATACTTCCAAATCCTTTGGAGCTTTGCCATCTATTGCGATCCTCACCAAAGTGCATACCTTATGAAACCCTTGCCAGCCCGCAGCACCAGGATTGATATGCAAAAGATTATATTTCCTATCAGGCATTATCTTCAGTATGTGCGAATGCCCCGAAACAAAAATATCAGGTCGTTGCTCCTCAATAAGTGGAAGTATCCGCCTTTCGTATTGACCGGGATAGCCACCTATATGTGTCATCAGCACTTTGGCACCCTCGCAAAAGAAAAGTTGGTTTTCGGAGGTTTCGTATCTCACGTCCCAGCCATCCATATTGCCATACACAGCGCGCAAAGGCTTAAAGGCTTGCAATTCGGTAAGAACATCTACATTGCCCACATCGCCGGCATGCCATATTTCGTCGCAATCTTTAAAAAAATCATACACTTGATTGGGCACTATTCCATGCGTATCTGAAAGTATTCCTATTAGTTTCATTATTTTTCGTATTTTTGCATTTCAGTTTGCAAAGGTACATATTTTTATTGTACATTCAAAATCAGAGATAAAATAATTTTAAACATATAGTAGTAACTATCAAAATGCAAAAGAACAACATACTTACTTACACGCTATTGGTGCTAACAGCGGTCTTTTGGGGAGGCTCCTTTGTGCTAACAAAAGAAATATTTTTAAGTGCACCTTCCATCACTCCTTCTATAATAGTAACACTCCGTTTGGTGGTGGCATCGATAGTATTTGTACCTTTTTTGCTCATCACCAAGCGGTGGCAAAAATTACAATGCCCGGATATAAAATACTTCTTTATATTGGCCTTTCTCGAACCTTTTACCTATTTTCTTTGCGAAAACAACGGCATAAAACTTGTACCGGGAGGTATATCATCTATAATAATAGCCACAATTCCGGTATTTGTACCTTTTGGATTATACTTTGCCTATCACGAAAAACTGCATAAGATAAATATAATAGGTGTAGTGCTTTCGCTTATAGGCATAGCCGTAATGATATCGGGCGATGGCATGAGTAGTGATATAAGCATACAAGGCATACTGTTACTATTTGGAGCTGTAATTATAGCTGTTCTTTATACAATAGTGCTTATGAAAGTGGTAAAACGCTACCATCCATTCACCATAACAGTGTATATGAATCTTATAGGATTGCTATACTTTATCCCTACAATGCTTATCTTCGATATGCCTAATCTTATGAATGTAACCTTTACAGCCAAAATATTGTGTATGATAGCCTGCTTGGGTATTGTATGTTCCACATTATCGTATGTGTTTTTTAACTATGGCATTATAAAGGTTGGAGCATCGCGTGCAAGTGTGTTCAACAATTCTATTCCGGTATTTACCTTGATATTTGCTGCTTTGCTTGGACAAGAAAGTATCACCATAACCAAGGTAGTGGGTATGGCTATAGCAATATGTGGGGTAGTGATAGCACAACTAAAACCAAAAATAAAACAATAAGTTTACTATCGTTATTCCACCACAGAATAACTTATCATACATTTCATTGTATGCCTTTGTCCTTTTATGCGAAACTCTAATGGGACTATAGCTTGCGAACCTATAGTCATATTATAGGTATTGATAGATATATGAAGTGTAAAATTATAACCTTCCGGTTTTTCCGGCATTACTGCCGCCTCTATATTTGATGCATCTACAGAAACGAAATCCAATTCGCAAACCTTATCGTACTTTAATGTAAATGCCAAAACCACATCGTTAATAGTATCTTTTTTCATTTCTCCAATAAAAAAGTTTAACGAGTTTTCATTAGCAAACAAGCTGTCACTTGTAGCATCAAAATAAAGGTAGTCCAATATTTCTATTTTACGTTCCAATGCTGCATCTACACCATATACCGATCTACGTAAATCGCTAATGCTACTACTAACGTTTTTCATGGCTTTAGAACTACCAAAAGGCACCTCCTCTATAGTCAAGTTGTCGCTCTCTAATCCCTGTATCAATATATGCGAAGAATCTGTCTGCTGCAACTGATTTACAAACGACGATATTCTACGTTGCGACAAAATGTAATTATACTCTCCTGTATGTAATGGACTTGCATAGCCCTTTATAACCAATTTTACCTTACTACCAATCATTAAATCGGACTGCAACACTTCGATAAAAGATTTCAAACTACTATAATTAGATACTACACTATCAGCAAAAAAATCCTTCACTCGCTGCACTTCTACCGAATCGCCTACAGCATTGTGTATTGCTATATAATCGTTTTGCTTGGCAATGTAGCTTTGATAAGTATCGCTATAGGTAAGCGTTGTTTTAGGTGATGTAGATTTGGGATTTGGTTCATCGTTATGAAAATAAAGCGATATGGGTATAAGCATACGAGCTTGTTGCTGTAGCGATATATTAATAGGTACAAAGCGTATAGTTTTTTTATTCTTTTCGCAGGGGCATATAGTGTCTATCTTTATCTGCCATTTGTAAATGTCGTTGCAACAAGTATTGCCCGGTGTAAAAAACGAGCCTTCTCGATTAGAGGTAAGAAACCCATTAGTAGTGTCGGAATAGTTCACATAAAAATATAAATCATTGGCAGAAGTGTTAATAGGACGTCCCATGTTTTTAGGTCGACTCCATTGGTCGCGACCTCCTTTCGAAACAAATATATCATAACCACCATAGCCATAATGCCAATCCGAACTAAAATACAGCGAATTGGTTTTGTTGGAATAATAAGGAGTTATTTCGTTACCCACACTATTGACAGGTTTGCCCAAATTTACACTCTTGCCTATATAGTTGCTATCTACCACTACATACCATATGTCCATTCCACCATTCCCACCCGGTCGATTAGAAACATAGTATAGCAACATTTTTCCATCGGTATAACCTATAGTAGGCTGAGTAGAAGTATATCCAGGAATATTCACATCCGAACCCACTTTTTCGGGCTGTGTCCATTTCTTATTTACACGTTTGGTTTTATATATCTCACACAAATTGCCTCCATTCACATGGTCGGAATCACAAAAGGTAAAAAATATAGTTTGTGATGCAGAGTCATAAGCTACATTTCCCGAGTTTTTCTTAATATTGTTCAAACCCCATTCGTTAAGTGTAGCTTTCGACAACTTACTATTTTTCAAATACCGTGTTTGATACACTTGTGTGATAATATAATCAGAAAACATAGCGTTTTTTGATTCCGACTCCTTTACAGGTGTAGTACGAGAAAACAATATAACAGAATCCACATCCATCGCACCTGATTCATTGAGCTTTGTATTCACTTGTTTGCCAAAATTATCTACCACATATTTTACCTCTATGCCGGTATTTTTATCTGATTTTATAGCCCATTTGCTTGATTCTAACTCCTGAACGGCTTGTTGTTCAAAAGTCAATGCTTTAAATTTCCGTTGTTCCATATACATATTGTAATATACCATAGACGAATCGTAACCACCATCGTGACGATACATCTTAGCTAAATAATATATTGCATCGGGATATACAGAAGTACCACCTGTGGTTTCTTTAAGCATTGTATAGTAAACTATAGCTTGCTTATATTCGTTGCTCAACCTTGCCGACTCCGCAGCTTTATACATAATATTCACATTAGACTTATTTTGCTTAAGAGCTTTTTTGTAATATTCCAATGCTTGGCTATATAACCCTTCGGCAAAAGCAATATCGCCTTTATTGACATATACACCTTGTGAATACAATACCATCGAGAATAGCAAAAAAGATATTGCAATAACCAACTTCTTATATATATACTTAGTCCTCAACATAACATCAAATACATTCTACAAAAAAGTTGGACAAGTTATAGTATTTCCTTTCTTTTGCTTATGCTCTTTCAACCTATACAACAAAGCTATTTCGAAACCACCGGAACCATTACTTGCCGGCTTAAGGTCGGAAAAGTTATAATCGTAGCTTGCTCCAAAAACAAAGGAATCAAATTCCAACGTTAAGCTAAACACTATGGCATCCATCTGGCGCATATAAACACCTGCCGAGCAATTGACATCATAATTATAACTCTGATAGCAATACCACTTGATATCGGTTCCATATAATAGCTCATTGTATTTATGTTGGAAACGATACATTACAATAGGCAAAAAAGAAAAATATTCAGCAAACCTAACTTCCATACGCATATACGCATTAAAATTGGAATGCAGATAAGCCTCATCGAGGTTCATATACGAAATATTGGGTTTATTGAGGTGCTTGGCAGACAAACCTAATTTAATAATAAATTCATCTATAGGATTATAAAACCATGCCAAACCAACACCCAAATCAAAATACTTAGTTTTTTGCACATCAAACGTTTCGATTTGATCGGGCAATATTGCTGAATGCGAATCGAACGAACGCTGCCCAAAACCTAACGACACTCCCACTGAAATAAAGTGATTATTGGCTTTGTTCAACCCTTTGAAATACGACAAAATGGCATCGGCTTGTGTTATTCCATAGTTCAAACTTCCGGCTTCATCGCGAGTTATAGCCATACCCACATTTATACCATCGCCAAAATAGCGTCTACGATAAGCATTCCACTCTGCAGTGAAAGCAAATGTTTCGTAAGGCACACTCACCGACTGCCATTGATTGCGATAAACAGCACCAAACCTTCCCTTGCCCTCAAAAAAACCCGAATAAGCAGGATTGAGCAAAACCGGATTAATATCTATTTGCGAAAAATGAATATCTTGCCCCCATCCTTGTTTGATAAGAGCAAGTATAAACACACAATATATCAATATTTTTTTATTCATCATTAATTCGCAAAACTTGGCACAAATATACAACTTTTTTTTCAATAATACATATTATTTATTTCAGAAAGAATTTCATAATTGAATTACAATAGTTTGCAAAAGCGAATATAAAGCATCGATAAGTATATCTATATAATTTGAGACATCGTATTTGGGCATTTCGAACAAATAATTCGCATTCTTTGACAATAATATTCAAGAGAGGAATCCTTTTTATCTGTGATTAAAACCATAGCCAAAACATTTCTGAAAACCTTTACACATAACTATAAAATTTATTCCAAAATCGAAAACAAGCAAACGAAGTTTTATGATGATATAGTAATGATTTATTGTAGACTTAATTCCTAGATAAATACTGATAAGCCAAATAAATCACTTGAAAAACAATTTTTAGAAATTACTTATAGCAACATCATCGACTGAAGTAAAAGCCCAGGTCAACTTGTATTAGTTGTTTTTTCTTTTCACTAAGCGAACGGAAAGACCTATCCAATATGGTGAATCTGTTATTTTTATTTTGTCGGGATAGAATCATAAATTCCATGCTGCAGGCATATCTGCAATAGTAGTGCTTGGGGTTGATGTCCAATAACATCCTTGTACACATATCGAATAGGCATCGGCGTACGTTCCATCAATAATGCAACCGGCTGCCGGTAATATTATGTAATTCTTATTTGGTCCGGTTATCTTGTAATTAGCACCATCCCATTCCCATTTACATGTATTTATAAGTTCTTCCATTTCTTCTTTTGATGGCAGGCTGTTGTTGAATACTGCTATGGCAGAGTCGAACGAGTAGAAACCCTCTTCATTGCTATCTTTCCACAAGGTGCCGCTTTGAAGCCCAAGGTCAATATATTTTGGGTAATATATTATTTTTCTTATGGTGGCTAGTTTATCGTTTCTATATTTTTCTATCCAATTGCCGTGTTCGTCATATTTGTATGAGTATGTGAATATGCGTTTGGCTTCGGTAGGATATTTCTCGTTATTGTATATTCGTTCTTCCACTATGTCGTCGTACTCGTTGTAAGTATATGTTATTGTATGGTTTTCACCTATACTTTTTGCCAAGCGTCCTTTGTTGTCATACTCATACCATGCATACCAATATTTGTTGCCTATACCTTTTATTTTTCCATTATCGTACCATTCAAACCAAGGTTTGTTTGCTTCGCTATATTCGTCGCCAATGGTAGATATTGGGTAGCCCATGTGGTTATATACAATAGTTACAGTGTCATACGTATCATTAGTTACAGTGTCATACGTATCATTGTCGTTATAGCAGGATATTATTTTTTCCAATTGGTTGTTGGTGTCGTATATAAAGTAATCTACATGGTAACAATCTCCGTCACATAGTATGGAATCCAAGCGGTGGTTCCAATAGTATTTACAGTTGCACAGGCGGTCTACATTATTTATGTATTCTGATGATAGTTTTCTGTCTATCGAGTAGGTGTAGAAGTGGTAATCAGTATCTTGTAGTTCCGGCTCTTCTCTCATTACGGGGTAATATTCTTTTATCTCTTTCACCTGCCCTTTGTACGTTGGTTCCTTTTGATATTCCATAAACCAAGGCATTTCCTGTGCCATCAAGCTTATTGCTTGTGCAAGTATGGTTATCGTAAGTATTATCTTTTTCATTGATATAAAGATTGGATACTGATAATAACGTCTTTTCTATGCTTTTATTATTGCTGTCTTGTTGATTGATATTCAAAACTCCCATAGTTGCGGGTCGTAAGTACCATCGTTTTGAGCCATAAGCCGGATGTTACCGGAATTATGGATTTTTCTTTTTTTCTGTCTAAAGTCGAAGGGCGATAGGTGATTTCTCTTTTGTCCGGCGAAGCTCATCTCTCGTAGTCTTTATAAGTTACCCACATTTATTCTTCCAACAAATCTTTTCGCTTTTTGATAATTATGTTTTTCCACTGCTTACGTATGGCCGAAAATGTTCCTGTTCGTTCGTATTCTTTGCTGTACTTCTTTTCTGCGAGTTTTATTTTTAGCTTGGCGTTGTCTATATCATTCATATTACCGCCATATTTTACAAGCATTTTTATTCCCAATGGCCATTTCAGTACCGATACGTTATAATCGAAATCCATATTCATGTATTGAGTACCGGTGATGCCTACTTGGTAGCGGTCCATTTTGAAGATAAATGGCATAAACGAAATAATCTGTTGCCTCATAAGTATTTCTACTGCAAGGCTGTCGATAAGGTTGCGGTCTTTATTTTCAAACAATAATAGTTTGGAGAATTTGCGGAATGTTTTATTGTCGAGCAATACAAGGCTGTCGCCTCTTATGTAGCACGAAGCTACTAACGATGGCATGTTGATACTCAACGTAGAGTCGAACTCTCCTACTGCTATTATATCGGTGGATATAAGACCTTCAAACGAACGCAACATAGGCAACATTGTATCCACTTCGGGTAACTTGGTGGTAAGTGTATTGATGTTCAGTTTGTCAATTTTTAGTTCAGCCGAGAAGTCTGCTTTAGCTTGATTGATGGCTTTGTAAAGGAGTGTGATATTCATTGCCCCAAGGTCGGAAGCAAAGTTGAGATTGTCTAACAACACTGATTGGTTTTTTAGTAC
The DNA here is from genome assembly GCA_017522255.1 of Bacteroidales bacterium. GTDB lineage: Bacteria > Bacteroidota > Bacteroidia > Bacteroidales > P3 > HGM05376. Next base: position 18,227 of record JAFWZP010000046.1, read on the forward strand.
CACATCTCCGTTTATCTCTTTAAAGTTGGCTTTGCCATATAGAGCGTGTTTTATGTCGGTTCGTAATGATAGGTTTATGTTTTCGGGTATTTCTATCACCGACATTTGTACTACGGTGTCGGGTGCAGGTGTCAGGCTGTCGGTAGTGTTTTCTGTTACCACCATTACGTTCATCAGTTCGTTGATGTTTAGGTTGTTTGATTTGAGAGTTAGGTTTCCTGTCAATTTTTCTTTTCCTGTAAGTGCTTTAGCCACATCGCTTATGGTACCCGAAAGCTGCAGGTCGGAATTTTTGGCACTCATTATAAAGTTTTTCAGTTTTAGGTCGTTGCCATCGAGGGCGAGTTTAAGTACCGGAATTGATACGGGATAGTTAAGCATTGCCATATTGGCTTCCACACTATTTATGTTAAAGTCTATGCCCACTTTCCAACGGTCAATTATCACCTGTAGCATATCTGAGTTTTGTGTCAGTGTGGTGTCGGTAAATGTATCGGTGAGGTATTTTATTAGTTCTTCTGTGTCGAGGTTGCGGTAGGTGTCGGCAGCTTGCAATGGTTTCAAGTTAAGAGCTATATTCATATTACTGAAGTCTATTGCCATACTGTCGGCATCAAAGTTGGTGCCTTTGGTGCGTATGCTGCAAGCCAGCGATGGCGATAGGAGTGCGTCGCTATTGGGTTGCATAGATAGTTGCAGATGTGTTTCACCGCTGTTGTAATACATGGATTTCAGCATGGTAAGGTTGGCATTGGTCAGCATAATGTTGGCATAGGCCGTCATGGTTTTGTAGTCATATTCGGGCGAAAGCAAAGTATGTAAGTCTACTTTGCCAATGGTGCCGTCAGCCAACGAAGCATAGTTAAGTATAAGCGAGTCTATTTTAAGGTCAACATCGGCCAAGTATTTGTCAGCATATAGTGTGTCGTTGGTGTCGTTGGTTTGTAGGGTTATGGTTGCTTTGGGAAATTGTATGTGCATGGTGTCCTGTGGGCTGTCCACACTTATTTTGTCCAATATCACTTGTGCGTCGGCGTTTACCTTTTCCCATTGTTGGTTGCTGATAGAACTTAGTTTGGTGTCTATGTTTACTTTTACGTCGGTTTTTCCTTTTATGTCCATGCCATCTATTACAGGAAAATATTGAAGGGTGTTTGTTATGTCCACATCGGTGACGAGGCGTGCTTTCACACGGGGGTCGCCAAGTAGGTTGGAGGCATAGGCATTAGCGTCGAGGTTGGCACATACGCTTTTGAGCGAAAAGTTTTTTATGTCGGCGTATGATGGTTGGGCTTTGTTGAGATCCACAAAGGCATTGGCATTTAGCTGTATGTCGTTTATCCAAAAGTCGATACTTTCGTGCTTAAATGAAGCGTCATTTAGCAAAAGGCTTGCAGACAAGGTTGGGTATGTGTTTTGGGTGTATAGTCCTTTTACTTCGGCATCTATATCGAGGCTACCTGTAGCGTCCATAGTGTTTATTATTGGCACCAACACTGCGGGTACCATCTTTTTGGCTACATCTATGGCCGGCACCGAAGCGTGCAAACGGGCATCTACTTTTATACGTGATGTGTCCGGCATTGCCACATAGCCTTCCATGTCAAAGGCAATATCATTGATGCTTAAAGCAGCTTGTGCAAGGTCGATACCCATACTGTCGAGGTTGGCAGCAAGGGTGGTGGTAAATTTTATGTTCAAATCTTTGGCAAAGACTATGGAATCGGTTTTGAAATTTATTTTATCCAAGTCCATGCTGAACAACAGCGTGGCATCGGGGTCAAGAAAGTTGCCACTAAGGTTTATTTTGGTTTTGTTTATTTTGGCGTATAGGTCAGAGGCATAGTCGTTGTAAATTATTTTGCCACTTGTTACTTCTATATTTTCTATTGCAGCGGAGTGCAAGTAGTCGTTGAGTACAAAATCCGACGTGGTAGTATCTTCTTCCGATGGTGGAAATATCTGCCAATTGGCATTGCCATTGGTGTCGGTATACACGTAGGCATTTATATTTTTCAATTCAATGTTGTTTATTTCAAGATCTTTGGTTTGTAAATACTTTATAGGGTCGAGTTTGATGTTGCAAGCTGCAAACGACAATAGCGAGTCTTTGGCTTCAGGAAAAGGGTTGCCGGCTTGTTTGAATGTTTTGGATACTACAACACCTTCGTTTATGGTAAGATAAAAATCAGGATAGGTAGAAAGGAAAGTGATATCGATATTGTCAAAATGCACATCGGCATTAAGTAGTTCGTTGGCATAATGGTTCACAATTTTAGTGGTTGTTTCGGGTGTGAACACAACATATAATGCTGCTCCCACCATTATACCGGCCAAAAGCACCACAGAAAGTAGTGTGATAAGTATTCCTTTTATAATCATGAACACTATCGAACGTTTTTTCTTTGCAGGTTTATTGTTGTTTATCTCATTCATTGCCAAATGATTTGTTGAATATATAATAGTTGTATTAATAGTTGCAAAGTTAAACTTTTTTTTCGGTTTTGGCAAAAGTTATTATTAATATTGCAACTTATATCATTCTTGTTTGGCTTTATTGGATTTTTTGATGTATATTTGCACAATATAAAAGAACCAATGAAGTTATTATATTGTTATGAATAATAGTAAATTAAATATACAATGGAAAATAAATTAGTTGTCTATAATACGTTATCGCGAAAAAAAGAAGTCTTCGAACCGTTGCATGCTCCTTTTGTAGGAATGTATGTATGCGGACCTACAGTATATGGCGATGCACATTTGGGACATGCTCGTCCTGCTATTACTTTCGATTTGGTGTTTCGTTATTTGCAACATTTGGGATATAAGGTGCGTTATGTTCGCAATATTACCGATGTTGGGCATCTCGAACATGATGCTGATGAGGGCGAAGACAAGATCGCCAAAAAAGCACGTTTGGAAAAACTCGAACCGATGGAAGTGGCTCAATATTATACCGACCGTTATCATGTGGCAATGGATGCCCTTAATGTAAAGCGTCCGAGTATCGAACCTCGTGCTTCGGGGCATATAATAGAGCAGATAGAAGTAGTGGAAAAACTGTTGGAAGCAGGTTATGCTTATGAATCGAACGGGTCGGTATATTTTGATGTGCGTAAATATAATGATGCCACCGGCAAGTATGGTTGCTTATCGGGACGTGTGATAGATGAACTACTTTCTACCACTCGTGAACTTGATGGACAATCGGAAAAGCACAATACTGCCGATTTTGCATTGTGGAAAAATGCGAGTCCCGAACATATAATGCGTTGGAACTCGCCTTGGGGTGTAGGATTCCCTGGTTGGCATACCGAATGCACTGCTATGGGCACCAAATACCTTGGCGAAACTTTCGATATACACGGTGGTGGTATGGATTTGTTGTTCCCTCATCACGAATCGGAGATAGCTCAGCAAACGGGTATTACAGGGCATGGCCCTTGCAAGTATTGGATGCACAACAATATGATTACTATCAATGGTCAAAAGATGGGTAAGTCGTTGGGTAACTTTATCACTTTGGGTGAGTTTTTTGATGGCAGTCATCAAATGCTCGAAAAGGCATATAGTCCTATGACTATCCGTTTCTTTATCCTTCAGGCTCATTATCGTAGCACTGTGGATTTTTCCAACGAAGCATTGCAAGCTGCCGAAAAGGGTTTTAATCGTTTGATGCAAGCATATAAAACTTTGCAAAAGTTGCAACCATCAAAAACTTCCTCGGTGAATGTTAACGAATACCGTCAACGCTGCTACGATGCCATGAACGACGACCTAAACAGTCCTATTCTTATAGCTCATTTGTTCGATATAACCAAGGTTATAAATTCGGTAAACGACAAAAAAGAAACTCTTACTCAAGCCGATATTGATGAATTGAAATCGATATTTGACACTTTCGTGTTTGAGATATTGGGATTGAAAGATGAGCAATCGGGCGACAACACTGCTTTGCTTGATGGCTTGATATCGATGATACTCGAAGTGCGTCAACAGGCAAAAAGTCAGAAAGATTGGGCTACATCAGATCGCATTCGTGATGACTTGCAAAAACTTGGCGTTTCAATAAAAGATGGAAAAGAGGGTGCTACTTGGTCTATAGAATAATATATCATAAAACTAAATGATAGTTATAGCAGATAGTGGGTCTACAAAAACCCTTTGGTGTTTCGTATCCCGAAATATGGGCATAACAAAAGTCCATACTTCGGGTATGAACCCGAATTTTATCACCAAAACAGATTACAACATTATTAACCAAACTTTGCTACCTTATATTACCAACTTCGACCCTATAGAAAATGTATATTTTTATGGGGCAGGCTGTGGTACTCAAAATGGCAAAGATAAAATAAAACAACTATTGCAAAAAACATTTGCCAATGCCTATATATCTGTGGAAACCGATATGCTTGGAGCATGCATAGGTAGCTGTGGCAATGCTAGTGGCATAGTGGGTATATTGGGGACAGGCTCCAACTCGTGCTTATACAATAACGGTACTATTATACAAAATATTCCTGCTCTTGGCTATACTTTGTGTGACGAAGGGTCTGGCAATCATATCGGGAAACTGTTACTTAAGACTTATTTGAGAGGATTTATGCCTTCCGATTTGTGTTGCGATTTTAAAAATAAATACCCTTACGATACTTCTTATTTTCTCGACCATTTATATAACCAACCTTTCCCCAATAGATTTTTGGCATCTTTTGCACCTTTTGCCTTCGAACATAGGCAACATCCGTTTGTGGGACAGTTGTTGCACAAGGTGTTTCAATCTTTTTTCGAAGAGCAGATAATATGCTATGATGGTTACAACGACTATAAGTTACACCTCGTAGGGTCGGTGGCATATTGTTTTGAAAATGAGATAGCAAAGGTGGCAAAAGAGTACGGCATAACCATAACATCGATAGAACAATCGCCTATCGATGGATTGATTTCGTTGCTCTCTTGCCCTTATCTACCCCTATTTATTTAAACGCATACCACTAACCAAATAACCGTTAGAGAGCTTTGAGCTATTAGTTGCTCACTGTTTAAATCTTTCTTCTGATATTATCTTTATCTTTTTTAGATAGCCAGAAACCATATATTTCGCTTACGTTGCCTGCTGTTACAAAGGCATCTATGCCCTCGTCGTTGATAAGTTTCATAAGGCGGGTAAACTCATCTTTGTTTAGTAATGCTTCTATCTCTACTTTCTTTTCGTTGCTGTATCCTCCCGTTACTTCGTATAGCGTAACGCCACGTACAAGGTCGTGAATGATAAATTCTTTCAATCTTTCGTGTTGCGACGATATTATACATACACGCTTTTTGGCATTAAGTCCTGCAGTAAAAAAGTCTACTACCAAACCATTTATCCAAGTACCTATTAAGCCTATTACCACCATGTGGAAAGGATTGATGGCAAAAGCCGTGCAGCATATTATGGCACCTGCCACCGATACCGAAGCACCAATGTCGAAATGCAAATATTTGTTTACTATTTTGGCCAAAATATCTAACCCTCCAGTGCTGGCATTTATCTTAAAAAGAACAGTTTGAGCAGCACTTAACAATAACACAAAGCACACAAGGTCGAACCAAATATCGCCCATGATAGATGGCGTTTGTGCATTGGCTTGAATAAAATTTTCGTAAGGAAAATAGGTTTCCAACACTCTCATCATAGGACCAAGAATAAGAGCGGTATATACCGTTTTTATACCAAACTCTTTGCCTATAAGAAAATATGCCAACACAAGCAATATGGCATTGATAACCAAAATGACCGTCGACACAGGCAGTGCCACTCCAAATAAACTTTCCGACACTCCGCTTATAACTATCGACAAACCCGAAATGGTACCGATAATAAGTTTGCTGGGCACAAGAAAATAATAAACAGCACATGCCGTTATCATCATTCCCACGGTCATAATGAACAATTCGACCCAAAATTTCTTGGTCTTTAATACATTTCCTATCTTTTCTAACACAGATAACATCTTATTATTTAATTATTTATATCGTTAATATTATATTAGTTTATAAACTGCAAATGTACACTTTTTTATCGAATTTACATATATTTTTTTTTAATATTTGAGCTTTGAGCTTTTTTATGATTTCCGGTTTAAGATTTAAGGTCTGCTGTCTGTTCACAAACTCTTGTTTATTTTCAAAAAAAGTAGTAATTTTGCAAACGATTTACAGATAATATAAACAAGCACAGAGATGGCTAAAAGGCAAAAATATTACGCAGTGTGGAGTGGCAAAACGAAGGGCATTTTTAACTCGTGGGACGAATGTAAGCAGCAGATAACGGGTGTGAAAGGTGCTCAGTATAAGTCGTTCGACTCTTTGGAGCAAGCTCAAAAAGCTTTAGCCATGGATTATTGGCAATGTGTAGCAGACGCAAAAAAAGAATCTGCCACTCGTCCTTTGGAGGAGTGTAAAGGTGTGATAGCTAATAGCTTGGCGGTAGATGCGGCATGTTCGGGAAATCCCGGTCCAATGGAGTATCAAGGGGTGAGAACTTACGATAAAGAACGTATGTTTCATGTTAAGTTTGAGTTGGGTACAAATAATATAGGCGAGTTTTTGGCTTTGGTGCATGGCTTGTCGTACCTGAAAAAACACAATCTGCCACAACCGTTGTATTCCGATTCGGTAAATGCCATATCGTGGGTGAAACAGAAGAAATGCAAAACGAAACTCGACCGTAATGAAAAAACCGAAGAGTTGTTCAAATATATCGACCGTGCCGAAGCTTGGCTTAAAACCAATACCTACACCACTCAAATACTGAAGTGGGATACCGACAATTGGGGCGAAATACCTGCCGATTTTAATCGAAAATAGCTATGAGTTGCGAGTTTGAAAGGCTCTGTTATATGCAATCCATGGCATCGTCTTGGGGGACGTAACTATCTTCCCTCTTTCAGGAGAGATAAAAGGGAGGTTTTTCTATACCATTGTTTATCACAGAATGATGAACTTTTTAGGGACAACGAGCTTTAATTCTTAGCACTACTCGTAGCTATATATAATCTCGAATTTCGAAAACAACAAAATTGTATCTGTGGGGGCGAATCGCATTCGCCAATATAATAAGTGGTATTTGCGAAACGTCTGTGCCCCATTAACAAGGTTAGCTATACATATTACATTAAAAAAACTCATTGTTGTAGGAATGATATAATGGTTGTTATCAAATCTTCAAAATTGTCGGTGTGTACCCAATGGCCTGCATTTGTTATGGAGACAAGTTTTAAATGGTCGAAGGTGTCTTGCAATTCTTTGATACCCAATGGCGTTACATAATTTGATTTTTCTCCTTTTATCACTAACAGTGGTGTAGAGCAATGCGATTGCAGTTTTATTGGTTGCAACACTTGGTGGTAGTGTGTGCATAGTAGTGAGGTGTTCCATTTCCAACTTAATTGTTGTTGTTGAATTTTCAAACCTTTAGTGAGCATTGTCGCCACTGATGGTTCTATGCCCATCGTGCAAAAATGGGCGTGTGCCTGTTTCAAGGTCTTCAAAACGGGTAATGGTTGGTTGATGATTTCTATCATTTTTTTGATATTTTCATCGGGTTGAGCCTCCGAAGTGATGTCTATTACAACTATTTTTTCGATGTTGTTATTATTTTTTTTTGCTAAATTCAGTGCTATTTTTCCACCCCACGAATGTCCTATTATAATGGGTTGTTCGATGTGGTGTAGGTCGATGAAATGTTCAATATGATATGCTATGCTTTGATAATCTAAGGTGTTGGTATGAAAGCTGTTTCCGTGATTTGGGAGGTCTGGAATTATCACTCTGTAGGTGTTGGCAAGTCTTTTGGCAGTGGGTATCCAATAGTCGCTACACCCCATTATTCCATGCAGTATAATAATGGTTTTTCCACTTCCGAAATCACGAAAAAATAAATCTTTGTTGCACATGTCAAAAAATATCGTTAATTTTGCAGTCGATTTTGTCAGTGTCAAAAGAAACACTTTTTGATAGGAAACGAAAAAACTTTTGATTTGTTGTTAATGACATTTGCAAAGTAGTAAGAAATGTAGAAAAGTAAATATAAAAAATATAGATTATGGAATATATTTTAATTATCATCGGAGCCATTTTTGTCAATAACGTTGTGTTGGCACAGTTTTTGGCGATTTGTCCTTTCTTGGGTGTGTCAAAGGATGTAAAAAGTTCGTTAGGCATGGGAGGTGCCGTATTGTTTGTAATGCTTATAGCTACTTTGGTAACTTATTTGATTCAAACATATATCCTTACACCTTTCGGTTTGGATTATTTGCAAACCATTTGTTTTATTTTGGTGATAGCAGGTTTGGTGCAAATGGTGGAAATTATACTTAAAAAGATAGCTCCTGCCTTGTATCAAACGTTGGGAATATTTTTGCCACTTATTACCACCAATTGTGCTGTACTTGGTGTGGCTATTATGGTTATTCAAAAGCAGATGACGCTTTTAGAAAGCATTACTTATGCTTGTGGGATTGCCATAGGTTTTACTTTGGCATTGGTGATATTTGCGGGTATACGTGAACAATTGGCATTAAACAAAGTGCCAAAAGCTATGCAGGGTGTTCCTATCGCATTGGTAACAGCAGGTATATTGGCAATGGCATTTATGGGATTTTCGGGTTTAGTATAAAAAAAATCGTACATAATAAGTTCAAAAAGGTGAGAAATGCCTATCTCGGAAGGCAAAATCTTGCCTTTTTTTGTGTTTTGGGCTTAAAAATATGTATTTTTATTCTCTTGATATATAGTTGATTATATATTTGTGATAATTTTTTTTTCATATTTTTGTGTCAAACTAATAAAAATGTAGTACTTTTGCAAAATAAATCAATTAATTAGAAACATAAAATAATAAAGACAAAATGAAAAAAGTAATGTTCTTATTGGCTGTTGCAGGTATGTTTGCTTTTGCATCGTGCAACAATGCAGCTGAAGCTCCTGCTGAAGAAGCTGCTGCTACTGAAACTGTTGTTGAAGAAGCTCCTGCTGCTGAAGAAGCTACTATTGATTCAACTGTTGTTGAAGGAGTCGCTACTGAAGAAGCTGCTGCAACTGAAACTCCTGCTGCTGAATAATTAAAACGTTTAGTAAAAGGTAAAATAAAAGAGGATTGCCAAACGCAATCCTCTTTTTTGTTACTGTGTAATCGGTAGTTATTTTATTGAGCTATCGATACTTTAAACTTCATGTACGAAGGTTTGTTGGCATGATGGAAATCCGAATCTTCGATTATGAAGGTTATTTCGCCTTGCGAAATATCGAAACGTACATTTTCGTAATAATAATCGTCAATATTATTGTCGTAGTAAGGCAATAGGTAAGGAAGCATATTGTCTCTTCCATCGGCATCTATATAGTATGCCACCACTATGCCGTTTTCTATCACCGCCTTGGTGATTTCGGGGGCAGAAAAACTTGCGTAGATATACGATAAGTTACTTTGATCTACCCAATGATTGCTATAAACATCAATGTAAAATGTTTTTACTATACCATAGTTGTGTATGTGTACGTCTTCTTCTTTTATGCAGCTTGTCATCAAGCATGAGGTTGCAACTAAAAGTGCTAAAATTACTTTTCTCATAATGTGTTTATTTTTTTATTATATTTTGATTTGTTATTAATTCTTTTCCCGTCATTTTCAGAAATAGCTGAGCCACTGTTGTTGTGTCTTTTTCGCAGTATGTGGCTATTCTGGTTAGGTTTTTTTCGTTCCAATAAACACTACCTACATCGCTTCCGTTTATATCGTCTTTAGGTGATGGTATTCCAAATACATTAGCCAGCAGGTTTAGCGGTGTGTAGTGTTTATAGTCTCCAAATTTCCACATTTCAAGTGTGTCGATGTGTGGACTTTCCCACGACTTTTTACCCATTAAATTCATCACTTGAGGTATTTCTATTCCGTTTATAAGCATTCGTCGGCATAGGTAAGGTATATCAAATTCTTTTACATTGTGTCCACAGAGATGGTTTTCTTTGTTGTTGAAATGTCCTTTTACAAGTGCGGAGAATTGATTTAAGATGTCTTTTTCGTCGTTGGAGCAATATGATTTGATATATAACTTATCTTTTCTTATAAACCCCACCGAAATACAAACCACCTTGCCAAACTCGGCATATATTCCTGCTCGAGAGTATAGTTCTTTAGGAGAGCTGAAGTCTTTGTGAGCGTCGTGTTGCATAAGCACTGTTGCTTTATGATCCCACAAAGTCTTCGTCTGCTCGTCTAAATCGTCATAATCGGCATATTGAGATACCGTTTCAATGTCGATGAATAATATTTTCTCTACATTTATATCGGGATACATTATTTAGTCTCCAACACTTTGTTTAGCACTGCTATAATATTTTCTTTTTGTTGAGTGCCCATGGTTCGTGTTACCTCTTTGCCGTCTTTAAACACTATCAAAGTAGGAATACTTGATATTCGGTATTTTGCAGCTATGTTTTTTGCTTTGTCGACATCTATCTTCAAAAATGCGACTTTGCCTTTCATTTCTTTTGCAGCTTCTTCAAAAATAGGAGCTTGCATCAGACATGGTCTGCACCATGTAGCCCAAAAGTCTACTATAACAACTCCTTTTGAGATGTTCTTTTCGAAACTTTTTTCGGTTACTTCTTTTACTTTGCCACCTTTGTCGGCATAAACCATATTGTCTATTGCCATAAATAGCGATAAGATAATGGTCAGTATGAATGCTTTTTGTTTCATAATACTTGTTTTTTTGTTTTATTTGCGTTCTTTTTTTATTTCAACACTTACTGCTTCAAGTTTTCCACCCAAGGGTGGGTTTAATTTAGATACTTTAACAGTAAGGCATTCTATGGTTGCAAATTCGTTCAAAACAGCATTAGCTATACGTTCACATACGTTTTCTAATAGCTTAGAAGGTTTTTCCATCTCTCTTTTTGCTGTTTGGTATACCGAAAGGTAGTTTACAGTGTCGGTAATATCATCAGAAGTTTGAGATACTGTGGTGTCTACTTCCAATTCCATATCTACCAAAAAGTGAGTACCTATGGCTTGTTCTTCGGCAAAGCAACCATGGTAGGCATAAAAAGTCATTTTTTCTAATCGTATTTTAGCCATATTATAGTATTGCTTCGAATTGTTTTAAAAATCGTAGGTCATTTTCGAAATATAGTCGTAAATCTCGTATTTGGTATTTAAGCATAGCCATACGTTCTACTCCCATTCCGAAAGCAAATCCCGAATATTGAGTGCTGTCAATGCCGCTGGCTTCTAATACATTGGGGTCTACCATGCCACAACCTAATATTTCTAACCAACCTGTGTGTTTGCATATATTGCAACCTTTGCCTCCGCATATATTGCATGATATATCCATTTCAGCCGATGGTTCGGTAAAAGGGAAATACGAAGGACGTAGACGAATTTGAGTGTCTTCGCCAAACATTTCTTTAGCAAAATATAGCAAAGTTTGTTTTAAGTCGGCAAATGACACTTTTTTGTCGATATATAATCCTTCAACCTGATGAAATATACAGTGAGCACGAGCGGATATAGCTTCGTTTCGAAACACACGACCGGGTGCTATTATACGTATTGGGGGTTGATTTTTTTCCATTACACGCACTTGCACTGATGAGGTATGAGTGCGAAGAGCCACATCGCCATGCTTGCCTTCCTTTTCTATAAAGAATGTGTCTTGCATATCTCTTGCAGGGTGTTCGGGAGGAAAGTTTAGGGCTGAAAAAATGTGCCAATCATCTTCTATTTCGGGAGCTTCGGCAACAGTGAAACCGATACGTGCAAATATATCTATAATCTCATTTTGCACTACTGACAATACGTGTCTGCTACCTATTTCCGAAAAATCGGTAGGCATAGTAAGATCCATATCGCCACTATCGTCGCTTTGTTCCTCTACATAGTTTTTAAACTCTTCTATTTTGTTTTGTGCAGCTGTTTTTAGTTGGTTTAATAGTTGCCCCATTTCTCGTTTTTGGTCGTTGGGCATGGTCTTAAATGTTTCAAACAACTTGTTCATCACACCTTTTTTACCCAAAAACTTTATGCGAAATTGTTCTATTCCTTCTATTTTATTTGTAAAATTATCAATGTTTGTTTCATTGATTTCTTTTAAGTAGTCTTGAATTTTATCTTTCATCTGAATTTTGTCTTTGTATTATAATTGCACTACAATAACGAAAAAATTACTCTTCTATTACACGTATTTTCATTTTTACATCATTTAAAGGTCTGTTGTTGCCATCGCATTGCACTGTAGCTATCTTATCTACAACCTCAATACCTTCCACTACTTCGCCAAAAACAGTGTAGTCATTGTCCAAAAAAGGAGTGCCACCTATGGTTTTGTATATTTCTATTTGTTCTGCAGTGTAAGGTTCTTTGCGTTTGCTTTGCATTTGCATCATCTTTAATTGCTGTTCGTTGTATTTTTGACCTTGTACGATATAAAATTGAGAGCCCGACGATTCTTTTTTAGGGTTTACAAAATCGCCTTGTCTGGCGGCAGCCAAAGCTCCCTTTTTGTGGATAAAATTATTATTAAATTCGGCAGGTATGGTGTAGCCCGGTCCTCCATTTCCAAGCATCTGTCCCGCTTTGGCATTTTTTGAATTCGGGTCGCCTCCTTGAACCATAAAATTGTTTATTACCCGATGAAACAACAAGTCGTCAAAAAATCCCTTTTTTACCAGCTTAATGAAGTTTTCTTTGTGTAATGGGGTCTCATTATACAACAAAATCTTCATTTTTCCGTAGGTTGTTTCTACTAAAACGTAAGTTTTTTTCTCTTTTTTACCATCTTGATTTTTAGCATTTTGACTAAAAGAGAATGAAAAAATCATTAAAAAAAATGCTAAAAATGTAAGTTTTTTTCTGTTCATAAGCATAAAAATATTATTTTTGCAAAAGTAAATCAAATAATTTAAATGTGTAACAAAATAAAGAAAAAATTATGATGAAAAAATGTTTAATAACGGTTAGTTTATTGGTAATCACTGCTTTGTTTGTGAATATTTTTATTTCTTGCGACAAAGATACAGATTGCACTATTGTGGTAACTGTAATTGATGGACAAACCCAACTTCCGGTGCCCGGTGCAAACATATTTTTTGGACATGATAGTTGTGATTTCAACGTAGAAGCAGTTACCGATGCTGAAGGCAAATATAGCCACACATACAAAAGCCCTGCTATATACGAAATGAGATCGTGGATAGATTATGAAGTTGAAATAGATGCTCAATCTTATTGGGCTATACACAAAGAAGGTTACAATAGTTTTCGTTTGAGAGAAGGCGAAATTATTGAGCGTGATTTGGTGTTGACAGAGTCTGATTCAATAAAGAAGTTATATCAATAGTGTTTTTTTGTATGTCGGATATAAAATTATCTCCCAAAGATTTAAAGCAAATATCTTCGTTAGGGTTGACTAAACAAGATGTTTTGCATCAAATTTCAAATTATAAAGCAGGTTTTCCTGCCGTGGTGTTAGATTCTCCTGCCACTGTCGAGAATAAGGGTATATTACGTTTCTCGAAAGAAGAGGAAGATTTTTATATCAGCTATTATGAGGAACATTCGGTCAACAAAAATATATTGAAGTTTGTTCCTGCTTCGGGTGCCGCCACTCGAATGTTTAAAGATTTATATGCTTTTACCTCTGTTTATAACGGAATACCAAGCACTATTGCTAAGGATTTTCCTGAGGTGAAAGTATTTCTTGATAATATTAATCGCTTCGCTTTTTACGACGATTTAAAGAGAGTGATGGCAAAAACAGGTTCCTCTGTCGATGATTATATGTCAAGAGCCGATTATCCTTCTGTAATCAATTATTTGTTAGGCCGACAATACTTAGGCTATGGTTTGTTGCCAAAAGCGTTGTTGATGTTTCATAAATACGAAGTAGGGGCAAGGACTTCGTTGGCAGAGCATTTTACTGAAGCATACAGATATGCAAGATCGAAAGATAGTGCGGCTTATTTGCATTTTACTGTGTCACCCGAACATAGAAGAAAATTTTTGAACGAGATAAGAAACATAAGAAAATATTATTCTTCGTTTAGCGACATAGATTTTCATGTAAGACTTTCCGAACAAAAACATTACACCGATATTATTGCCGTAGACGAATACAATAATCCTGTAAGAAATGATGATGGAAGTTTGATTTTCAGACCGGGTGGGCATGGAGCTCTTATCGAAAACTTGGGAGATTGTAAAGGTGATATCATTTTTATTAAAAATATAGACAATGTAGTTCCTGACAATCCTTTGTTGGATAAACAGACTATAACAGTGCGTTACAAAAAGCTCTTGGGAGGATTGTTGCTTAATTTGCAGGAAAAAGTGTTTGGAATGATACACACCTTGCAACAACGCCCCTCCGAAAACGATTTAAAGGAGATAGAAGATTATATGCAAAAGAATTTGTGCATAGATTTATCTCGAGAGTTGAGTGTGTCTTCTTTTGAAAAAAGAGTTGAGTTGTTGATTATGAAATTAAATCGTCCTATCAGGGTGTGTGGTATGGTTAAAAACCAAGGGGAACCCGGGGGCGGACCATTTTGGGTTGTCAATGGCGATGGAACCAAGAGTTTGCAGATTGTGGAAACATCACAAATAAACAGAAAAAATCCGGAACAAGAAAAAATACTTTCGGCTGCCACCCACTTCAATCCCGTTGATTTGGTATGTGGAATACGCACTCATTCGGGAAGGTATTTCAACTTGTCTAATTATGTCGACCATACAACAGGTTTCATAACCAAAAAAACTGTTGGAGCCACAATAGTAAAATCTCAAGAGTTGCCCGGTTTGTGGAATGGTGCTATGGCTGATTGGATTACAGTGTTTGTTGAGGTGCCATTGCAGACGTTTAATCCTGTAAAAACCATAAATGACTTGCTTAGGAAAGAACATTTTATTGATTAGAGGTAATGCTAATAATATGTTAGGGAAAAGGAAATTTTTGAGGAAGTGAATGCTCAAAAATTTCCTTTTGTATTTTTTTAACACAAAGTTTGTATACCATAATACAAAAAAAGTAGTCTTATCACCGATGAGTCAAGATATGCAAAAAACGATAGAAAAGTGTATTCAGGGTGATGCCGGTGCCCAAAGGGTTTTATACGATAGATATAAGGCTCGGTTTTATGCATTGTGTTTACGCTATTCCTCGAATGCTGATGAAGCTCAAGATATTTTAATAGAAGGTTTTTTGAAAGTGTTCAATTCTTTGGAAAACTATAGAAATGAAGGCGAATTTGAAGGTTGGATGCATAGAATATTTGTCAATCATGCTATAAGTTACATGCATCGAAAGAGAAACGACGTTTTGTCGAAAAATAATGAAAGAGAGATAGATGAAGCTATTTTAGTGGATAGAAATGATAATTATACTACTGATTTGAAAGGAATATTGTTGCATTATTTGAACTGCTTGAATCCTAAAGAACGTACTATTTTTAATATGGTGGCTATCGAAGAGTATTCCATTGTAGAGGTAGCCAAAGAATTGAATTTAAAAAAAACAGTAGTAAAAACATACTATTATAGAGCAAGAGCAAGATTAAAATCTATGCTACAAAAAAACGAAAAAGAATTATTAAGGGAATATAATTTGTACGAGTGATGAATGTAGATGAATTATTTAAGAAAGGGTTGCAGAATAGCGAAGTAAATCCTCCTGATGCAGTTTGGGACAAGATTTTATCGAAGTTGCCTCAAGGAGTGTCCGGGTCAAATAATCTTGATTCCTTGACACAAACATTGTCAACATCGGCAAAGGTTGCACCATTGAAAGCGGTGGCAAAAATGGCAGCATGGAAAATAGTTTCGATAGTGGCAGCTGTTGTTTCTGCAGTGGCTGCAACGGTTGTTATAGTAACTATGAATATGGATAACTATGTTGTAAATGAAAATCTAAATGAAAATCTAAATGAAAATCTAAATGTAAACAATCCTATAGAAGAAACGCCTGTTTTTGCAGAAGTTGATAGCACTGATATCGACAACTTCGAAAATAATGTATCTGATGGTAATGATGTAAGTTCGTTTGATGAAGTTAAAGAAAACAATTCTTCTAATTCAATAAAAACCACTGACACAAAGAAAGATGAAACACCACTGAGCTGCAATGCTGATAAAGATAAGAAGGAAGAAAAAGATGATGTAACTGACAGCGAGCCAAACCTTGATGTTGCGGATGCGGTGGAAAAAGAACAGCCGGTCGCCAATGAACCATTGGTTGAAAGTCCTGACACATTGATTGACATGTCTGATAAAACACAAACGCAAGAAAATATTTCGTCATCGTCCGAAAATGATGATATTTCAGCTGAAGATATAGAGAAATTAAATGAATTGATGTCTACATCAGATGTGGATATACCCAGGCTCATTACTCCTAATAATGATGGAATAAACGATTGTTGGATAATACCGGGACTCGAAAAATACAATAGTGTGCATGTTGTTATTGTTGCACCTAATGGGAAAAAGGTTTACGAGAATAAAAAATACGATAATAGTTGGTGCCCTACAGATCTTCCCGATGGATCGTATTTTTATTTTGTCCAAATACGGGATGGGAACTATAAACCAAAACAATCTACATTGTATATAAAAAATAAATAAATTGCAATATGTCAAAATTAATATGTATCTTTGCATTTTATAAATAATACTACAATGCGTGTAAATAATTCTGATAAAGAGACTAAAGGTGTACAGTTCGTTGTAAAAGAAGAAGGCGAACTTATGATGTTTTTGATGAATAAACTATCGGGCATTAGTCGAACAAAAGTAAAAAATATGCTGACTAATGGGTTGATATGGGTCGATGATGAAGTAGTTTCGCAGTATAATTATGCTTTAAAACAAGGTATGATTGTGCGTATAGGGACAAAACAAGAAAAACGTAAATTTACGAGTAAGTGGATTAGAATAGTTTACGAAGATAAATACATCATAATAGTAGAGAAACGAGAAGGTATAGTTACCAATAGCCCCACAGCTGAAGAATCGGCACAAAAGGTGTTGAATAGTTATTTTGAATTTACTCGTCAACGTTGTAGAGCTCATACCGTGCATCGTTTGGATAAGCATACTTCGGGATTGTTGATTTTTGCAAAGGATAAAAAAATCAGTATGTTGTTTGAACGAAATTGGAAAGAGATAGTTACAAATCGTCGTTATGTTGCCGTAGTTGAAGGGTTTATGGAAAGGGAATTTGGAACTATAGAATCATGGTTGAGAGACAATAAGATGTTTGTATCGTATTCATCGGATGTAGACAACGGTGGAAAATATGCAATTACTCATTACAAAACTTTGAAAAGAAAGCCCAACTATTCTTTGATAGATTTGAAATTGGATACAGGTAGAAAAAATCAAATACGTGTTCACATGCAGGATTTAAAACATCCGATAGTTGGAGATATGAAGTATGGGAGTGTTCAAGATCCAATAAAGCGAGTAGCATTGCACGCATATAAATTGGAATTTATTCATCCTGTTACAAAAGAGGAGTTGTCTTTTGAAACACCCATACCGGAATCGTTTATAAAATTGCTTTCTTAAAGATTTTATTCTATTTTTATATTTGGGCAACTTCTACGAAGTCAACAATGCAAGAGTTCTTATAAAAAAATGAATGCTTGCTCAGAACGTGGAATTTTAGAAGTTGCCTCAAAAAAAAACTTGTTCTTTAACATTCTTCTTAAAATACAAACTGGATAAGAAAAATCTTTTCCGATATATCAGTGTGTTGTAAATTATTTTCTTAAAAAATAGCACCGTTCGTTGTTAAAATGACTCTATATGTGTGTAAGAGGTTCGTTTTTTTCATGTATTACCTATCGTTATATTTGAAAAAAAGGAGTAACCTCCAAAATGTAATGGCGATAATTTCTCTAAATTGCTGTACATACATAGTAGGCAGAATTTTTAGAAGTTGCCCCAATATAATTAATACAAAAAAAAACGATAAAGGACATGTAAAGAACATTTCTAACTGCAAGCAATAGATGATTCATTATAGCCTGCGAAAGTTATTTGAACAATAAATGGTACGAGATAGTAAATGCAAAAAAATACATTTCGACGACGATACAATACGTCTCCTCGATAGTTTGCGACCTAAACTCATTAGTGTGGCATTTGGGATTGTGCATGATTTTTATCAAGCCAACGAATGTGTACAAGATGTGGTTGAGCAATTATGGCTTTCGGAAAAAACAGATAATATAAAAAACATCGAAGCATACGCAGTTACAATGCTTAAAAGGAACATTGCAAAATATTATAAGAGCAAGAAAAAAACATCGGATATGTTTAAAGATATATCTGATTACGAAAATATTGAAATCAACGATGACTGCAACGACAGAGAAACAATGTGTATTGTGGTGGAAGATGCCGTAAAGATGCTGAAACAGCCTATGCAAAATATAGTGTATATGCACTATATGGGAGGAGCTACGGTTGCCCAAATTGCTGCAACACTTGGCCTTTCGAAAGGAAAAGTGAAAAAAGAAATATCTAAAGCTCTTGAAATATTAAAAGAAATAATAACATTAAAAAAAGAAGAGTTATGACAAACAATCAAAATATAGATAAGTTGCTGGCCAAATTCTACGATGCTTCTATATCGCAAGAAGAGATTGATATACTTTTTGATTACTTTTTGTATACCGACCCTTTGCCCGAATGTTATAGCGCCGATGTAGAGCTTATAAGAGGATTGGCTATAATGCGATATTGCCACAAAACCAAAAGCTCTTTTGAAAAATCACTCATCGAAAAAGAAAGAAAAACAAGGAATGCTTTTGCATACAAAATGGTAAAATATGGTGTTGCCTTTGCCGCATGTGTGGCAGCCGTGGTGGTAGGCTTGTGGCAAATCCGTACCAAGTCCGCATTTATTCCCTATGCACACGAAGTGGTGCAACCGGCACCCACTATGTTGGCAACACAAACCACCGATATGCCCACCACTCCCATATTGCAACACACCGACAGTAAGCCTGCTGCTATAACCAATAATGATATTAAAAACAAAATAACCGATGTGTTGCATAGCGACTTGAGTGTGCAACACCCCGACACCATAGCCGCACCGCCCGCAATGGGACCACAGCCACTGCTATTGGCAGAGGCTGAACCGGAAACCGAACCTGAACCAAGCTATAACGAGAACAACTACACCGACTATTTGATAGCCGATGTCGGTATACTTCTAACAGATGAGCAAGTATATTGTAATATGAGATGTTCAAATAATGAAGTTACAGTAGCATATTTTGAAGTAACAGGAGAAAATGTTATATAATATAAACTAAAAATAAGTATGAAAAGTGTGAATATAAAAATATTATTAGTCCTGATATTGACGATATGTAGCAATAAACTATATAGCCAAACGGAGCTGTATAAGCAGTATGAGCATCGCACCGAATTTACGGTGATGTGTATAATGCAGTGTCCTATTATTGATAGTATAAAAAGTGATGTTACGCTTTTTGTTTCACACGATAAAGAAGGTATTTTACCGATGCTTCAAGAATTTAATATAACAAATTTGAATAAAGATACAGTGCTTAATAGATATGGAAAAGAAAAGAGGTATCCATTGTATATGTACAATGTTTATAAAGATGATATAAAAAAGAAATATGGAAAAGTAACATCTGTTGAAGATTATAAAAACATGTCAAAATTAGTATATTGTTTTCATGCCGGTATAATAATGATTTATCATGATATAGAAACAGAAGAACGAGATGACGCGATAAGAAGATTCTTAATAAAAGCAGTTAAGAAACCACTAATATTGCCGAAAGGAAGTGAAAACTGATAAAAAACAAAATATAATAATGAAAAGTAAATCAATAAAAATTATGCTACTATCAGTAGCCTTGACAGGAGCAATGTCTTCGTGTCAAAAAGATGAGATACTAGTATCTCAAGAGTTGAGCCAAAAGTCTTTGGCTCAAGAAACATCTATTCTCTTTTTTAAGATAGACGGAGAAGAAGACTACAGAAAGTTCGGTTCGACCGAAGAACGAAATGAATTTATACTTCATCTGATCCATCTGACTCGCGAAGGGCATATTATAACTATTGAAAGTAACGAAAAACCTGAGTATGCTCCGGAAGAAAAAGACAGACAAAGATTTAAAACCACAGATGAAGAAGAAATGGATAAATGGGTTCTTGAAATGGAGAATTCAGGTTACATTGTAAGATGCTCTTTCGATGAGGAAACAGGTACTTTTATAGGTACTGCAACTCTTGGAGAAACCAGAACTACCACAACCGCTATTTCGACCGAAAGAGATTCGGATAGTATGTAAATTGGGATGATAAAAAATTGGGAATATGTATGGATTATGGAATCGATATATTCGATAGTCGCATTTTTTCTTGCTAAAGCTAAATGGTGTACAGCTTTATTTAAGAGGTAAGCATAATCAGATAATATTTAACAATGTCGTGTTGCGACAATATTTAATGAATAAGAATTTTAGAAGAAAAAAATAAAAATACAAAATATGAATAAACTACACATAATATTTACAGTAATAAGTATGGCACTACTGAATACCATACTTATGGGTGCTTGCACCAAAGAAGAGAGCAATAACGAGCCTTCAACTACAAACACTGAAACCACAGTATCGCTTATCGGTACGGAGTGGCAACGAAGTACAATAGATTCTATTTCTTCAGGGAAAGATGTTGTAATACTGTTAAACAACCGCATTATTAAATTTATAAATGATGATTATGGTGTGTTTTATCAGGAAATAGCTACATTTGGCAATATGACACAGGATACAGTGTTTCAGAATCATAATGATGAATTTGACTATACCTTTGATGGCGAACAGTATGGATCGATACACATGCGTAATATCCAAAATATTTCTTCCATTACAATAGATTACGATTTTGAATACTCGTCAGACGGGAAAACATTAACTCTTTCTGCCAACGGCAAGAGTGGGGGATATATACGTGTTGAATAGTTAGAATAAACACTAATCAGTCATTAGAGTAAATGAAAATAATTTAAGGAAACTTCTATTAATACCACGTTTCAATTAAGTTTAAAGTTTGCTCATTCATAAAATAAGTTTTATCCCTTGCTCTTAGTTGGGCAGGGGATTTTTTTGTTTGGTATAGAGGTAAATGCTGAAAAAGCTTTAGCAAATACTCACAAAGCTTGAGATAAAATTTATTTTCCTTTACCTTTTGCGTAAAAAGATCCGATATTTTTGGGTAAAAGATCCGATGTTTTGAGGTAAAAGATCCGATGTTTTTGTACTTCTCCTCCCGTTTTACAACGATAACATCAAGAAATTTCAGCGTTACATCAAGGAATTTCGGAGGCTGTGGCTTTGCTTCGCCGGACAACGGATGCAGTGAGCAATGAGACATGAGCGGTGAGCAGTGAGCAATGAGCTGTGAGCCGGCTACCGCCCATCTTAATCCTTAGACCTTAAACCAAGTTTCACCGGCCACCGCCCGACCGTTGTCTGTAGTCCGTTGTCCGTTGTCCGAATAACACTTTTGCGATGTTGAGAGAGAGGTAGGTATAAACAAAAGTATTTTCGTTCAACGCATTAGCCACATATGCATTTTGTGGTTTGGTTTTGCAAAGATACGAACATCCGAAATCTCACTTTACCCTTTTGTCCCTTTTTGTCCACTTTTGTCCACTTTTTGTTTGTAATTGCCTTATGCTCAGTGGGTGCTTCGCAGACTTGGGCTTCGCTACCGCTCCGCAGACTACAAGACTACGAGACCACGAGACTACAAGACTACAAGTGGCTGCCGCTTTGGGCTTCGCTAACGCTTCGCAGACTACGAGACCACAAGACTACGAGACTACAAGTCGACAAGTGGCTACCGCATTACTACAGTGAGCAATGAGCTACGAGCTGTGAGTTAGCTATAGCGTAGCAATCCGTGATTCCGGAATTCCGTTAATCCGGCGTAGCATGAGCGGCGACTTGTCAGCACCACCGTCCGCCACCACACAAGTATCCCCCTTAAGTATACCCTATAGGGTATACGGGGGGATACGGTGGTGAGGAGGGGCTGACAATGTCGAAAACCACAAAAACGAACAATGTAGGTTGTCAAAAATTACCGATATGCGGTTTGCGCTGTAAAACCCACATGGTTACGAGTGCTAACTATGGGAGTTACGATGCAAAAGTGCCATAGTTACGATGTCAAACTCGCCTACTTTTCACCGAGTAATCTTTGAGCGATGAGTACAGAAAGTAGAGACGCGCCACCGCCACGTCTCATTCCTTAAACCAAATCCGTAAATCCGTAGTTCCATAAATCCGTAAATCCGCCCTCCGTAGACCCTAAAAAGCATTTAAAGTGTTGACCTATATGTAAATACGCGTGTTTTTCACAAAAACATGTTCAAAAGCTATCAAAAATGCGAAAAACGGAAGGAAAATTTGAAAAAAAACGGCGAAAAACGTTGATTGAAGTAAAAAAAGTTTCAAAAAAATATCATTGGTAATCAGAGCTGTTATAAAAAAGTTCACGAAAAAAGTAAAAAAAAGTTTGGTAGAATAAAAAAAGTTCGTACCTTTGCACTCGCAAATGAGGTCAGGGGTTATTCCTTGAAGGAAATTGCGCGAGTACATTGAAATAACAGAAACCTAAGGTAGCGTGCTTGTAATAGATACAAGCGAATAAGAGTAAAGGTAAAAAAAAGTAAAACAATTCTTTTAAGTAAGATATTATTACAATGAAGAGTTTGATCCTGGCTCAGGATGAACGCTAGCGGCAGGCCTAACACATGCAAGTCGAGGGGCATCGAGGAGTAGCAATACTTTGTCGGCGACCGGCGCACGGGTGCGTAACGCGTATGCGACCTACCTATAACAGGGAGATAACCCAGAGAAATTTGGACTAATATCCCATATTATTATTTAGTTGCATGATTAGATAATGAAAGACGCGAGTTGGTTATAGATGGGCATGCGTGGCATTAGCTAGTTGGTAAGGTAACGGCTTACCAAGGCGA
>JAFWZP010000047.1 GCA_017522255.1 Bacteroidales bacterium
ATTTATTATTATATTATATATATTATTATTAAATATATATAAATATTATATACACGTTTTTGATAGTATACGTTACGCATTGAAATAGCTGTTGGAGCAGTTATGCAAAATGACAAAAACAGCCCTAAGCGTAGCGCTACGCTACGCTTTTTTTGTGTTCCGGTTCGGAAGTAAAATGACAAAAAGACTTCCAAACGTCAACGCTACGCTACGCTTTTTGTGCTTATTTTTGCTTTAGGCAACTTTTCGAGATTACTCCAAAAACTCCTGATAATTTTGATTTAAGAGCTTTTTAATGACTTTTTTAATACTTAGTTTGGTGATATTGAAAGTGTTATCTTAAAAATGGCTATTTTTTTACCCCCCTCCTAAAGTTGAATCAATCTTTCTCCTTGCTGTAATACCCATTGATCAATGCACAGACCGTAGAAACGCGCCGTGGCACGTCTCTTATGTATGGCATGTTGGGAGATTTTGGAGACGCGCCGTGGCACGTCTCTTGCGGCGCGTCTGTACAATCTATGGGAATATTGTTTCGGGTTATAAAATATTCGTGATGTAAATATTCTTGGATACTTGTACTGTCGAGGGGGTAGGGGGTGAAAAAATGCTTGTTTTTTTGAGATTATGCGTTTATTAGCAGCGTTTTGTGTCTTAAATTACCCATTAAATTGCTCTTAAATTGCCATTAAATACACCTATGTTTACCTCCCGATATGCCATTAATTCAACTTTGTCATTTGACTCTTAGCTGTTAGCTTCTTGTAATAGCTACGCCAAAAGACATAAGGTAACTTGTGAAAAAAAACTCACGAGGAAGTTTCCTTGTCCTCGCGACGTTGTTCAAACAACTACACGAGGAAAATTCAACAACGTGGCGAGGAAAATTTGAATTGGAAATGCAGGGTAAAATCTCTATTAAGACTTATTTTTGCTACCGAATATGCCGAAAAATTACTTGAAAAATCCTTTTTTTATAAAAAAATAATAATTCTATATTCTTCTGAATAAGATGGTTGTGATTTTGGTATTATTTTTTTTCAAAAAAAATATGGAAGTATAGAAAAAATAATGTATATTTGCACTTGAAATCAGTACGCTTAAATAAAAGAATATGTATGGTAAAGTCTTAAAACTTTAGAGTTTTAGGAGTAGAACAATTTTAAAAATATCGTGTTTTGGGTAAACCGATGCACAAGTGCGAAATGTAGCGATGTGTCGGGGAATATGATAGGAAAGAAGAAAAGTAATATTATTGAAAAATAACAATATAAATACCAAAGGATATGAACTTGACGGCAAAAATTTCGGAATCGGCTCTCTGTTCGGATTATTCGCATACCGAGGTGGAATTTACTATAGGAGGTGTGAATTTTTTGATGAAGTGTGTAAAGGGTGGCACTTTTATGATGGGGGCACAACACACCAATGTAAACGATATTAATTACGATCCTAAGTCTTTCGATTGGGAAGCACCTGTTCATTCTGTAACAGTTAATAGCTTTTATATGTCGGAAACTCTTGTAACGCAGGCATTGTGGCGAGCGGTGATGGGTTCTACTCCTCTGCCCGGCAATAAGCAATGGAACGTTCAAGATGGATTAGGCGACAACTATCCTGCCTACAACATAAGCTATTATGATACCGAAATATTTGTAAAGACGTTGAATGATATTCCCGAGATAAAAGATGCCGGTATAGTATTTCGTATTCCAACCGAAGCAGAATGGGAGTTTGCGTGTAGGGGCGGTCTTAATTCCAAGGGAATGAGGTTTGCCGGAAGCGATAAGGTTGACGATGTGGCATGGTTTGACTATGTGAGCAATTCGCAAGTTCATCCTGTTAAAGAAAAGTTGCCAAACGAGTTGGGATTATATGATATGAGTGGCAATTTGTTTGAGTGGTGTTTGGATTGGTACACTCGCTATGGCACCGAATCGTTGGTGAACCCTCAAGGACCCTCGTCGGGGGTAAGACGTGTGTTGCGTGGCGGTTGTTGGAATTATTCGTCGCGAAACTGTAGAGTTTCGTATCGCCTCAACGATTCACCTCATCATGCCGATAATTACTATGGTATGCGTTTGGTAATGAATATATTGAATCATTAAAATGATGCAGAAATGACTAAAATATTATCTTATAAAAGGCTGATATTGTTACTAATATCGGCTTTTATGATAGGTGCTTGTGCTGAAAAACAAGAATATGTGATATTCGGTAACGTTGACAAACAATATGAGGGTGCCGAAGTGTATGTATTAAACGAAGAAAATCGAAGAGAAAAGTTGGATTCAACGGTGGTTAAAGATGGTTGGTTTAGGTTGCAAGGCGAAGTTAAACAACCTATTTTGGCTGTCATAGTGGTTAAGAGCGAAACAGGTAAACGTGTTACAATGAATTGTGTGTTGGAAAAAGGTGTTATAGAGTTAGATATGTTTGAAAATGTTCTTAAAGGAACACTTAAAAATGATGCTTTGCACGAATTGAATACAGCTTGTGAAATGGAAGTAGAAGCGTTGGAAATGCTTTATTCGCAATACATGACTGCTGTTTCAGAGGAAGAACGCAAAGCAATAGAGCTTAAATACGATAGTGTGAACGAATTGTACAACGATAAGTATTTGATAACAGCTTTGTGTACTTACAACTCGAACAAAGATAACATATTGGGAGCATATTCGATATACAAGATAATAGAAACCGAATTTCAGCGTGGCAATATGACATCGCATATTGCAGATTCGCTTTTGCAAAATGCCTCTTCTGTAGTTGTTAATTTTGCTCCTACAAAAAATATAGTGGAAACCATACGAAATATGGAAAAAACTTCGGTAGGAAAACATTATATTGATTTAGAACTCCTCGAAAGTGAGGAACAGACCCCCACATTGTTGTCGAAGTATATTGACGGCAAAGTGGCATTGATAGATTTTTGGGCTTCGTGGTGCGGTCCTTGCCGAAATGAGATGCCGAATTTGGCTAATATACACAAAAAGTATTCTGATAAAGGTTTGGTGGTAGTAGGATTGAATGTGTTGGATAAACCTGCAGCTCAACAAAAAACTATTGAAACCATGAATATGACATGGATTCAGTTGTTGGATACTACAACACAAGCAACCAATGTATACGGAATAAACAGTATACCTCAAATAATGCTTATAGGAGCCGATGGTACTATATTGGCTCGCGATCTTCGTGGCGAAGATGTAGAAGCAGCGGTTGTTGAGGCTTTGAAATAAAAAAAACGTTTTCAAGACATTTTGATACAAAGTGAAGCAGTCTTTTAAAGGACGGCTTCACTTTGTTTTCTGATAGTGTTTTCTAAAAAAATATATTGATATATACATACCAAAATTATATTTTTTCTGTTATTAGAAATTAGTAATAAAAATGATATAAAACAGATAAACTCTATGAGAATTAAAAACTTTTTTATGATGGCATGTGCAGCATGTATGTTGTTGTCGTGTAAATGCAGTTCGAAGGTTGCTGAAAATGTTTCTGCCGAAGGTTTTACAGCCGAAACAGTGTGGGGACTTCAAAGTATTCGTGCAAAAAAAATAACCTTTGGCGAAGAAAGTCGTATAGCCTACATACAGTTCAATCCCGAAGCTAAAAGTGTGAGCGGCTGTGCGGGTTGCAATCGTTTTTTTGGCTCATACGAAGAGCCTAAGGCCGGTGAAATAGTGTTTTCGGGAATGGGTGCCACCAAGATGGCTTGTCCGGAACACGAAATGGAGGTAGAAGATTTGTTTCTTGCAAACATTGCCAAGGTGAATGCTTATCGTATTGTAGGCGACAAGTTGGAACTTTTGCACAATGACAATGTTATAATGACATTCGAAAAAACCACTTTGCCTCAAGAATAGACACTATACCGATGACACAGCAGGCGGAACGCATAACGTATTTTGTAGAAGTTGTATTGCCACTACATCTTCCGGAATATTATACCTATCGTGTTCCGTTTGAATATAACGATTGTGTGGCTGTGGGTCAGCGTGTAGTGGTGCAGTTTGGTCAAAAAAGATTGTATTCGGCACTCATACGGCGTATTCATACTCAAGTGCCCTGCTACCAAACAAAATATATCCTTTCCATACTTGACTACGACCCTATAGTGAGCGAAACACAGTTTAAGTTTTGGGAATGGATGGCAGCTTATTATATGTGCTATGTGGGCGATATTATGGCAGTGGCATTGCCATCGGCTTTTAGGTTGGCAAGCGAATCTACAATAGCAGTACACCCCGATTTTGCGGGCGAATATGGCAACCTTACGGCCGCCGAAATGAAGGTGCTGGAAGCTTTGATGAACAAAAATGTGCTATCCATTACCGAAATATCCACTATAACAGGTTATCAAAAGATTTTTCCACTCCTAAAAACTATGATAGAAAAAAAGATAATAGTGATGGAGGAGGAAATAAAACAGAGATATACACCCAAAAAAGAAAAATACATATTGCTGGCTGATAGCTATAAAAACAACGAATCGGCAACCAAAGAACTTTTTGATAGGCTTGAGCAAAAAACGGCTACTCAAAAGCAACTTACTGTGTTGTTGGCTTTTTTTCAATTGTCGGAGTTTGGCAAAAATGCCATACCTAAAAAGTTGCTGAAACGCGATGATCTTTCGCCATCGGCTTTGCAAACCCTCATTCGTACAGGAGTGTTGGAAGAAGAAGAACGTTCCGAAAGTCGTTTGAACGATACACAGGCTACCCACAGTGTCGATGATATACAATTGAGTGAGCAGCAGCAGCAAGCCGTGGCTGCTTTTTATCACCCTGATTCTAAAAACGTTGCTTTGTTGCATGGCGTAACCTCAAGTGGAAAAACAGAGGTGTATATAAAGCTGATAAATGAAGTGGTGAAAAAAGGAGGACAGGTACTCTATCTATTGCCCGAAATAGCCCTTACTTCGCAAGTAATAAATCGTCTGCGTCGTTATTTTGGCGACAAGGTGGGGGTGTATCATTCGCGATTTTCTACCAACGAGCGTGCAGAGGTGTGGCAAAAGACAATATTGGCCGACAATGGCGGGTATCAAATATTGTTGGGGGCAAGATCTGCTGTGTTTTTGCCTTTTCAAAAACTGCAGTTGGTTGTGGTAGACGAGGAACACGACAGCTCTTATAAACAATACGAGCCGGCACCTCGCTACAATGGTCGCGACTCGGCTATATACCTGGCTCATCTTTTTGGTGCCAAAACAATATTAGGTTCGGCTACCCCTTCGCTCGAATGCTATTTCAATGCCCAAAATGGCAAGTATAGTTTGATAACCATGGATAAGCGATATGGAGGATTATTGATGCCCGAAATACTGTGTGTGGACATGAAAGAGGCATCAAGACAAAAGGAAGTGCAGGTGCATTATAGCAAGTTTTTGCTCGACCATATTCAAGAGGCTTTAGACAACAAAGAACAGGTTATATTATTTCAAAATCGACGAGGCTTTTCGCTTCGTCTCGAATGCGATGCTTGCAATTGGGTGCCGCAATGCAAACACTGCGATGTGTCGCTAGTATACCATAAACAAACCAATAGTCTACGATGTCATTATTGCGGATATTCAATTCCCATACCTGCCGAATGCCCGGCATGCCACTCCTCAAATCTTAGGATGAAAGGTTTCGGTACAGAAAAGATAGAGGAGGATCTGGCCATATTTTTTCCAAATGCACGTATAGCACGTATGGATTTGGATTCTACAATACAAAAAAAACGATATATAGAAATACTTACCGACTTCGAAGACCGCAATATCGATATACTTGTAGGTACACAGATGATTACCAAAGGTTTGGATTTTGATAATGTGAGCGTGGTGGGTATTCTTAGTGCCGACAATATGATTTCGTTTCCCGATTTCAGATCCTTTGAGCGTAGTTTTCAACAGATGACACAGGTGAGTGGTCGTGCAGGAAGGCATGCTCGAAGGGGCAAGGTGATAATACAAACTTACAACCCATATCATCAAGTGATACGAGATGTAATAGATAATAACTACCTTTCGATGTATAAAAGTCAGATAAACGAAAGACGGGTGTTTCGCTATCCTCCGTTTTATAAACTTATACGTATAACCGTTAAGCACAAAAACGAATCTGTGGTTAATGAAGCTGCCGATCTTTTGGCTGCGAACCTTCGTCAGGTGTTCGGTAACAGAGTGCTTGGTCCGGAATATCCATCGGTGTCGAGAATACGAAACTCTTATTTGAAAAATATACAGATACGTCTCGAAAAAAACGAAGCCATAGCACAAGCCAAAAAAAATATAATCAATATCAGTAACAATATTTGCAATCAAAAGCAGTATTCTAAACTATCTATAATCCACGATGCTGACCCAATGTAAATGTATGGTCTCTAATTACTATTGAGCTAATTTTAAATTGCCTCAATATAAAAATGTAGTAGCTGAGATTGATTTCGGATGATTGGATATAGGGTAAAAAAATAAGTCAAAAGGGTATTAACGATACATTATTTATTTATGTGTAGTTAAAGAATAGCAGAGTTAGCGGGTGAAAAGTTTTGTATATTGAACAAAATATTGTATCTTTGTATATCTTAAAGCTGTATAT
Organism: Bacteroidales bacterium; assembly: GCA_017522255.1. Classification (GTDB taxonomy): domain Bacteria; phylum Bacteroidota; class Bacteroidia; order Bacteroidales; family P3; genus HGM05376. The sequence continues at coordinate 6,597 of JAFWZP010000047.1, forward strand.
GTTATTGGTTTATTATATTGATAATTAAGTAGTAAGATTTAGTGAAAAGTGGTGTGGTTAATGTTATTTTAGGAGTGTGAATATTAAAAAATGTGGCTTTAGATTGTTAAATATGCTCGATGCTGATAAAGATATTTCAATTAGTATTTGTTTTAATGTATTTATTGGCATTTGCAAAATGATTTAAAGAGTGATACTATGTCGAAAAAAATACCAAATAATCTGATAGAGCGAAGCAATATTATAAAATTAGTATTGTTTGTGGTCTTTTTTGCTTTTGTGTTTATTGTAATTTTTAAGCCTTTTAACTCCAATAAATTTTTAACTATATCTACCGATCGTTTTGTAGCATACGCTTCAATAATAGTGGCTATCGGTTTGGGAGTGCTAATTGTTAGTAGGCTGTTGATGTATATATACTATAATCGCAGTCATAAAGAGATGTCCTATACTAATTATATTCTATGGGTATTGGTCGAGATATTAGCAATATCGTTGTTTTGTAATCTTTTTGCATGGCTTATAGGTACGCGAGAAAATGGATATTTCGACATACTTTCAGATACTATTACATACACCTCGGCTATTCTTTTTTTGCCATACGTTATTACGCTTCTTTACTTCGAATTGTTAGAAAAGAATGTGGATTTGGAAAAACTAAAATCCAAAAACTTTTCGACTGATATTTCGACGACAACCATTGCTGACTATGTTGGTGATATGCCTCATTTGATAAATTTTCACGACGATAAGGGACATCTTAAACTTTCGGTAAGTATAGACAATTTGTTTTATTTTGAGGCGGCAGACAATTATGTGAACATATATTATGCCAACAAAGAAAAAGTATCGAAGTTTTGTTTGCGTAATACGTTGAAAAATTTAGAAGTAGAGATGGCTGATTATAAGATGATACGTTGTCATCGTTCCTATATGGTAAACTTTCAAAAGGTGAAAGTGTTACGCAAAGAAAAAGATGGTTTGTATTTAGAGTTGGACAACAAGGATATTCCTGATATACCGATTTCTAAGACATACGCACAAAAAGTTCTTGAACATTTTTCGGAATAGGATAGTGATGTTTTAGTGATAAAAAAAAGAGACCCTATAAAAGAGTCTCCTTTTTTATATGAAAATAAAATACACTATTCGTTATTCGCCTAATGTAGCAACCATAACTGCTTTGATAGTATGCATACGGTTTTCGGCTTCGTCGAATACTATAGAGTTTTCACTTTCGAATACTTCTTCTGTAACTTCTACGCCATCAAGACCGAATTTTTTGAATACATCTCTACCTACTTGAGTTTCTAAGTTGTGGTATGCAGGCAAGCAGTGCATGAATTTGCATTTTGGGTTGCCGGTCATTTCCATCATTTTAGCGTTAACTTGATAAGGTTTCAAAAGAGCTATACGTTCAGCCCATACTTCATCGGGTTCGCCCATACTTACCCATACGTCGGTGTATAAGAAGTCGCAACCTTTTACGCCTTCTTCTACGTTGTCGGTAATAGTAACTTTGGCACCTGTTTCTTTAGCTATAGCTTGGCAAGTGTCTATAAGTTCTTGGTCGGGTTGCAATCCTTTAGGAGCAACTATTCTTACGTCCATACCCATTTTTGCACCACCTACCATAAGGCTGTTACCCATATTGTAGCGAGCATCGCCGATGTAAGCGTAAGTTACTTGGTTGAGCGGTTTGTCAACGTGTTCGCTCATAGTAAGGAAGTCAGCAAGAATTTGAGTTGGGTGAAATTCGTTGGTAAGACCATTCCATACAGGAACACCGGCATATTTAGCCAATTCTTCAACTGTTTCTTGTTTGAAACCGCGGTATTCGATACCGTCATACATACGACCCAATACACGAGCAGTGTCGGCCATGGATTCTTTAACACCTATTTGGCTGCCCGAAGGTCCTAAGTATGTAACGTGGGCTCCTTGATCGTAAGCTGCACATTCGAAAGCACAACGAGTACGAGTACTTGTTTTTTCGAATATCAAAGCTATATTTTTGCCTTTAAGTTTAGGTTGTTCGGTACCTGCGTATTTAGCACGTTTAAGGTCTCGAGCCAAGTCCAACATATATTGAATTTCCTTTGGAGTGAAGTCTAATAACTTCAAAAAATTTCTGTTTCTTAAATTGAAAGCCATAATTTTACTTGTTATATTAGTTAATATTTGATTGATTTATTTTACTATTCGGGTGCCGCAAGCTGGGTTGCCAAGTTGTCCGGCTTCGGTTATTACGCATTCTTTTCCACCATTTTCCACAAACATTATGCCTGCTCTTATTTTAGGTGCCATGCTTCCTTCGGCAAAGTGTCCGGCTGCAAGGTATTCTTTGGCTTGAGCCACTGTTATTATGTCGAGGGCTTTTTCGTCGGGTTTGCGGAAGTTAATGTATACTTTAGGAACGTCGGTAAGTATATAAAATTCGTCAGCGCCTATTTGTATCGCTGTAAGTGCCGATGCCAAATCTTTGTCGATAACGGCTTCAACGCCTCTTATACTATTGTTTTCTCTTACCACGGGTATGCCACCGCCACCTACAGTAACTACCACAGTGCCATTTTCGGACAATTGTTTCACTATATCAACATTATTTATAGCAATAGGTTTTGGCGAAGGTACTACTTTTCTCCAGCCATTACCTTTGGGATCTTCTTTGTATACAGCACCGGTTTCGCGAGCAAAATTGTCGGCTTGTTCCTTGGTATAGTAGGGACCTACGGGTTTGGTTGGATTTTGAAACATAGGATCATCTTTGCTCACTTCGACTTGAGTAACTAATGTTACTATATTTTTTTGTATTCCGTTTTTTTCAAACATATTGCGGAATCCCATTTCTATCAAGTGGGCTATAGAGCCTTGGGTTTCGGCTACACAGAAGTCCATCGGCATCGATGGTATGTTGTATTTTTCTTTGCCACCTTCGTGTTGAAGCATTACATTGCCCACTTGTGGACCATTGCCATGTCCTATCACAAGATTATATCCTTGTTTGATAAGGCTGTACAACGATTCGCAAGTGTTCGAAACATTGGTTATTTGTTCTTCGTATGTGCCTTTTTGTCCGCTCCTAAGTAAGGCATTGCCACCGAATGCCACTACAGCTAATTTACTCATGATTCGCTAAAGTATTTATCTTTAATTATTTATATTCTTATTTGCTATTTAAGGAAAATGCAAAGATACACATTTTTTTGTACACTTAATATCTTTACAGAAAAAATATTTAACCAAGCAATTTTAATATCAAAAAGTTTTGCTTCTATTTTGTCGACTTTTTTTGAGGTTGATGCATTTGAATATCATTAGTTTTATCGCAAATTAAAAGTTTTGTTTTAATATATTACCCTTATTATTTTATCGTTCTGTTTTGTGATTTGGGGCTTTTTATGTAATTTTGCACGTCAAATGTAATTCTATAATATAATTTGTAAAGTGTTTATTATGAATCCTTTTAAGAAGTTGCTTGGGCAGACGGCCATATATGGTTTGCCATCTATATTGGGTAGGTTTTTAAATTATTGTTTGGTATTTTTGCATACTAATATTTTTGTAACAAGCAATTATGGCGTTCAAAATTATTTTTATGCCATAGCTGCTTTTATGGCTGTGGTGCTTACTTATGGTATGGAAACAGCTTATTTTCGTTACACTTCGCTTGCCGACGACAAAGATCGTGTGTTTTCTACTGCTCAGTATTCGCTTTATTTTACTACCATACCTATTTTGGCGTTGTTGCTTATCTTTGCTCCTAATATAGCTGCTTTTTTGGGTTATCCTAATAATGCCGATTATGTGGTGTGGTTTGCATTAATGCTTTCGTTTGATGCTTTATGTGCCATTCCTTTCGCTCGTTTGAGGGTGCAAAACAAAGCGTTGAAGTTTGCCTCGCTCAAGTTTTTTAACATTGTTGTTAATATCGCTTTCAATCTTATATTTCTTTTGTGGTTCCCCACTTGGTATGCCAACGCCGGTGGACAAGGTATTATAGCTTTGTTATATAATCCTCAATGGAATGTAGAATATGTGTTTTTGGCTAACCTTATTGCGAGTACTCTGACATTTATAATGTTGTTGCCCTCTGCTATCAATCTTAAAGCCGGCTTTGACAAAGAACTTTGGAAACAGATGTTTATTTATGCTTTTCCGCTACTCTTTTTTGGAATGGCAGGTATTGTCAACGAAACCTTTGACCGCATACTATTGCGTTATCTTTTACCTTCCGATATTGCCGAAGCTCAGATAGGTATATATGGGGCATGCTACAAAATTTCTATCCTGATGACTATTTTCATACAAGCTTATAAGTATGCTGCCGAACCTTTTTTCTTTTCTTATTCAAAAGAGAAAGATGCCAAGCAAACCTATGCCGATTTGATGACTTATTTTGTTATAGCAACTTCGTTTATATTTTTGGCCACAACATTGTTTATGGACGTGGCGTTGCTTATGATAGGTAAAGATTTTCGTGAAGGTAAGGAGATTATACCTATATTGCTTATGGCTAATTTGTTTTTGGGTGTGTTTTATAATCTATCGATATGGTATAAACTATCGAACCAAACTAAATATGGAGCCTATATTGCTATAGCGGGAGCTGTGGTAACTATAGCTGCCAATCTAATTTTAATACCAAGAATGGGATATCAAGGATCGGCATGGGCCACTTTTATATGTTATGCGATGATGATGTTGGTGTCGTTTGTGTTAGGTCATAAATATTATCCTATTCCGTATAATTACAAGAGGTTATTGTTTTACCCGGCATTGGCTGTGATGTTTTGTTTGCCAACAGCTCTTTTGCCTTTGCCATCGTTGGCTTTAAAGTATGCTTTGGCAGCAATAATAGTTGTGATATATTGTGTAGTAGCTTATAGTTGCGACCTAAAAAAGGTGATTAGGAGGTAGTTTTTTGCTTGGTGGTGAGAAATGTGATGAAACATGGTGAGAAATATTTTTTATCGTCGAAAGAAAACTTCTTTTTGTAATTGATAAAAAATGTGTATCTTTGCAGAAAATTTTTGTGATGGAATCGAACTCTATAATAATATTGGAAGATGCAGTAATTCAGCATCAAAGTGAGCCTCTTTTGAATGGTGTGAATCTCAAAGTAGAGAAGGGTGAATTTGTATATCTTATAGGAAAGAGTGGTACAGGTAAAACTTCACTTTTTCGCACCTTGTATGCCGACTTGCCTTTAGTGGGAGGACGTGGCGAGGTTTGCGGACTTGATCTGTTTAAAATCAAGGAATCAAAGATACCTACTTTGCGACGCAAGATGGGAATAGTATTTCAAAACTTTCGTTTGCTTACTGACAGAGATGTTTATTCAAACCTTTTCTTTGTACTCAAAGCCATAGGATGGAGCAAAAAACGAGAAATAGATGATCGTATAATAGCAGTGTTAGATGCTGTGGGGCTTGCCGACAAGGCATTAGTGCCCGTATATCGCCTTTCGGAAGGCGAGCAACAAAGGGTGGGAATAGCACGTGCTATCTCCAACAATCCCGAGCTTATATTGGCCGATGAGCCTACAGGTAACCTCGACCCCATAACATCGGAAGAGATTATGAATCTGCTTATAGATATCAACCAAAAAATGGGTACTACGGTGATGATTTCGACTCACGATTATATAATGATAGAAAAGTTCCATTCAAGAGTGATATGTTGCGAAAATGGAAAGTTGGTGGAACCTATGCAATAAATATTAGATAATAACGTTCTTGAAAATGATTGTTTATAAAAAATAGCAGAGATATGAAACGTATAATAATTATAGCAGTACTTGCTCTTATGGCTATGCCTACTGTGGCTGTGGCACAAAAAGGACGAAAAGAAGTGTCGCCAATAATAGAAGGTAAACAAAAAGTAAGAAAAACAGACTACGATTCGGTATGGAAGTTTACGGTCTTCAATGGTAAGAAAATATATTACTTAAACTTTGATTATCGTACACTTAAAGATTTACCTGATGCTCGCGAATTTGATTTTGGATCCTTCCAACCGGTGATGAATTTTCTCACCACTCAAAGTCGTACACCTATGCTTATGTGTGCGGTGTATTCAATTAATCCTTCAGTTGAAGACAAGGCACGTCGTTTGCAACTAAAAGAACGTGCCGAACTAGAAGCCATAGAAGCTTTGAATGCCTATGTAGGTTGGATGACTGAAGAAGAGTATAAAAACAAAATACAAGTGCGTGTGGCAGAAATAGACTATCGCTATTGGTGGGGAGATGAATTTCTGAATATAGAAGTACCATCCGATGAAACTATAACCGTGGGACTTGTGATGTTTTTTGGAAGTAGAAAGATAAACCTTTTCAAAAGCCCGGCCGAAGGTGCTCCAACGTTTAAAAGCGTGAAATTTTTCCCAAACGACTCGGAACTTCTCGACTCGTATGCTCCACTTATCAAAGAACTAGCCGATTATTTGAAACAAAACGAAACCTTGGAAGTGTTACTACGTGGATATTCCGACAATACCGGTACCGAAATGTATAACATTGCTATTTCGCGTCAGCGTGCCACAGAGATTAAAAAGGCATTGATAGCCCTTAATATTCCACCTCATCGTATAGAAATAGAAGCCATGGGGTCCGAAAATCCGGTGGGAGACAATGCAACTCGTGAAGGTCGTATCGAAAACAATAGAGTGGAAATGATAATACAATAATGTAACGACGTAAAAGAGAGTGTGGGGTTATTCGAAAAAATACACTCTCTTTTTTATTTTTTTTGTGCCAGGGATTTAGAAACGCTGAACAATTGTAGCTTTTAATACGAAGTCATTAACTAATAAGTCTATGTCTGTTATTACCAACAAGCAACGATACGAAATTTTATGTAGTGAACAAGGAACCAATATACCACTTTTTCTTCAATATTGGTGGATGGAAGCTGTATGTCATGGTAAGGAATGGGATGTGATATTAGTAGACCGCAATAAGCAAATAGTGGCTGCTATGCCTTATCACATAGGTCGAAAATTAGGAATGAAATACATCATTCAGCCACAGCTTACACAATACAATGGGGTGTGGTATAGACCTCAAGAATGGACTTCGGAAAACAAACGACTCAGTTTCGAAAAGTGGGCAGCAGGTAAAGTGATACAACAACTCAACGAATTAAATCTTGCCTACTATCAGCAAAACTTTTCACCATATATAACTAATTGGTTGCCTTTTTATTGGAATGGATTTAAACAAACCACTCGTTATACCTATCGCATCAACGATTTGAGCGACAGCGATAAGGTGTTTGCAGCCTTTGATAAGGACGATCGTCGTAAGCCTATTCAAAAAATAGCTGATATGGTACACGTTGATTGGGGGCTTACACCCGAAATGTTTTATGATTTTCATAACGCTTATTGGCAGAGTAGGGGGCAAAACGATTTACTATCCAAAGAATTTACTATACGGGTGTGCAACGCTGCAATCAATAGGGGACAAGGCTTTATAATAGCTTTGCGAGACCAAAACAATGACTTAGTGGCAGCACGTTTTGTAATCTATGACCAAGAATGCGCCTATTCGCTTATGAGTGCCTTAAATCCTAACGGACATCATCGTGGTGCATCACCTATGCTGTTATGGCAGGCTCTGAAATACTTGTCAGGTAAAACCAAAATATTTGACTGTGAAGGCAGTATGGACGAAGGTATAGAGCAATCTTATAGGCTATATGGAACTATACAAACACAATACTTTGCTATTGAAAAATGCAACAACCCTTTTTTCAAATTGCTTAGATATATCAAAGAAAGAATGTAAAAAAATTGTCCGGTAAATTTGTTATGAAAATAAAAGGGCAGTGTTGTAATATGATTTATTATAATATAATAATATAAGCAGTAGATGAATATAAAACTTATAGTTGTGGCCAAAACTGATGAAAAGTATCTGCAAGATGGTATTGATATATATGTAAAACGCTTAAAACATTACGTAAACTTCGAAATTATAGTAATACCGGCTCTCAAAGACCTTAAAAATGCTTCATCTGACGAGATAAAAGAGCGAGAAGCCGTTCTACTGTTAAAGCATTTGGAAAAGAGCGATACTGTAGTTCTTCTTGATGAGCATGGTGTAGA